>JBKACM010000076.1:0-10253 GCA_046269335.1 Alphaproteobacteria bacterium
TGCCCCCGTGTCTCTGCGAAAAACGGCGGGTGCGCCATACCGCACCCGCCGTCCTCGATCGCAATCACGCTATGCTTGTCCGGTGCCGTCTGCCTCTCGCGATTCCTCAGCCGGCCGGAGCAGCGGCCTTCGGCGGAACCAGCGTCTTGCGGATACCATCGAACACGGACGTCAGGTCGGTACCCAGACCATAAACCACGGTCACGATGGCGACGGAAACACCGGCAGCGATCAGGCCGTACTCGATGGCCGTGGCTCCGCTCTCATCCTCGACGATATCATGACCGATCTTCGCGATCGCATTGCGAACGGCTTCCTTGGCTTCGACGTACTTGAAGTAATAGGTCAACATGGTGCTTCTCCCCTGGTCAAGCGAACCGAGACTTTTCTTTGTCGTCGCGTTCGTCCTCATGCATCAACGGGATCAATATGACTGAAACGCAAGAAAGTTTATGTGACAAACGTCACATAGGCAATAATTATTTCGCAGGAAAGCAGAATGCAGAATTCAAGCTGAAAGGATATATTCCGTTTGGCATTTCATTACTGGCCACGAAGCACATTTGACGTGACTCTTGTCAGCTTCTGGGCAGATTCGACCCGTCACCAAAAAATTTTGTCAGTCTGGTTTAAGGATTTTGGCGTGAGGACGGATTTGTTGTCAGCCTTTTATAAGGGAGTGGCGGCACCCGAAGGTGCCACCGGGGACGGCCGGTACCGCCAATCCCGGAAACCGGCCCCCGATGTGAGTCAAATCAAAGGACGGCCGGCATCAAAGCGCGTCGTTGTCCGTCTCGCCGGTACGGATACGGAGAGTCTTCTGGATTTCGAAGACAAAGATCTTGCCATCCCCGATCTTTCCGGTTCTGGCGGACTGCTGAATTGCCTCCACGACCCTGTCTGCAAGATCATTGGTGACGGCAACCTCGATCTTGACCTTTGGCAGAAAGTTGACCACGTATTCGGCACCGCGGTAGATTTCAGTCTGCCCTTTCTGTCGCCCGAACCCCTTCACCTCGCTTACGGTGATTCCCTGAACGCCAAGTGGCGTCAGTGCCTCACGCACCTCGTCGAGCTTGAAGGGCTTGATGATGGCCATGATAAGTTTCATCGGTATCTCCCCTACCCGTACGCGCGGCCTGAACTGCCGCAGTCGCGCCGGCCACATCCCGTTCGAGTCGCTCCGGCGCCACGCCACATTTCAAAATTCATGCCGCGACCGGAGGGTGAGGTCGATACTACGGTGATTCCTTGGATTTCAATACACTAGGGTACATCGTGGACCAGCCTGGGCTGTCGGAAGCGTGAAATTGACTGACCATGTTTTGGGCGCATTGCCCAGCAATCAGGGGCAATCCTGCACAGCATTTAGGCTGCAAACACGAAGGCACCCCCAATTCCTCGGGGGTGCCATGCCTTTTGCTTTCAGAAAGTATCAGGCCATCGCAGGAGACAATCCCAGCGAACCCCACGCCGTCTTGACGGCCTTGGTGAGCTTGGCCATCGCCCCGGCCTCGATCTGCCGCACCCTCTCCCGGCTCACACCATAGTGGCGACCAAGATCGTCAAGCGTCAGGGGCGTGGCCGACAAATGACGGCTGAGAACGATGTGTCTCTCCCGCTCGTTGAGACCGGCCATGGCCTGCCGCAATACCCGACGCTTGATCTCGGACTCCTCGCGCTCGGCATAGACGGTCTCCTGGTTGGGAGACTCGTCCTCCAGCACGTCCTGGCGCTCGACCTGACCATCCTCGACCAGAGGCGCATTCAGGGACGAATCCCGCGACGCCAGCCTGCGGTTCATCTCCACCACCTCCCCCTCCCCGACGGAAAGCTCGGTGGCGATGGCACGCACCTGATCGGTGGACATGTCGCCGTCCCCATAGAGGCCCATGCGCGCCTTGATACGACGGAGATTGAAGAACAGTTTCTTCTGCGCCGCCACCGTTCCGGTCTTCACCAGGGACCAGGAGGCCAGGATGTACTCGGTAATCGATGCCTTGATCCACCACATGGCATAGGTGGCAAGCCTGACGCCCCGCTCGGGCTCGAACTTCTTGACCGCCCGCATCAGACCGACGTTGCCCTCGGAAATGAGGTCCGAGATTGCCAGCCCATAGTTCCGGTAACCGAAGGCGATTTTGGCGACCAGACGCAGGTGGCTCGTCACCAGCTTGTGGGCGGCCTCCGTATCGCCATAATCATGCCAGCGCTGCGCCAGCATGTACTCCTCCTCGACCCCGAGCATGGGGAACTTCTTGATTTCGGCCAGGTAAGCGACCATGCCGCCGTCGGCGGCCAGGGCCGGCAGGGAATTGACGTTCACTGGTCTTCTCCTTCGTTGCAACCTTTGCCCGTCGGCACTCCACGGGCACCACTTGCCTGATTCTACTATAATGTCCCGTTTTTCGAGATCAAGGGCGGGGCCGCAAAAAAAACAGGCCGACCTTGCAGACGCCACCGGGATGGGGATCCCGGATGGCACCCGTCAGAGTGGATCAGCACGCCGTTTTCGACGACTGCTTGCATTCCCCGTCATGCTTCTCGATCCGTTCCACGGCCACGTCGGCGGTTCCGTAGTTGTTCGGATAAAAGAGACCCGACTGGAGGGGCAGCATCACGGCGGCATCGTTGACGAACAGGAACAACTCGCCGGACGTGCGCGCCGTGATTTCCGATACCAATTTCCGTCGGCCCTGGGGAACCGGATTGGCCTTGGTGGCGTCCGTGGCCTCTTTCTCCAGAATGGGATCGAAGATGCTGTTATTTTTCGTGTTGACGGCAGGCAGCGAAGGCTCCTTTGGCAGGGGATCGACGGACCTGAGGACATACTCGTCATTCCCCCTCGCCCCTATTCTGGCGATGGGCTGGAACCAGTTTTCCCCCGCGTAACGTCTCATGGGCGCGAACAGGGCAGGAATCCCGTGGTGGCTCGAAAAACCTCCGACGTCGGTATGAACGGTACGGTCAAACCAGTCCGCGTCCTCCGGGAGTTGAAGGGTAATCCGATAGCGTGCCCCTTTCTCCAGTGTCAGCCCTGAGTTCCAGCAGAACAACCTGGTATCGAATGGCGTCCCGGCGGCAACGGCGCGGGAAGAGGGATATGTCGCGGGAACAGCCTCAAGACTGGAGCTGCCCGTACAGAACCCGCCGGCTGCGTTCGTAAGACCGTAGATCCCACGGCTCACGGCAAGCACCACCAGAACAAGGACCAAGGCGAAAACAACGGCCGGGAACACGACGTTCACAGCCCATGTCGAGATGCCCGATATCATCCGACACTCTCTAATGGCACGCGCAACGCGCAAATGAGCATCGGCCTGCGGCAAGGCACTCGTTCCTTCGGCCCGGCTAGACTGTGCCAACCGGAAGACGGCAAAAACGGCCCACCCGAACGATGCGACCAGAAGTATTCCAGCCACCTTGTCAAAAAGGAAGAGAACCACGATGAGCGCGAACGTCGGCACGGACATGGCGAGGTGTCGCAGTGCCCACTGGCGACGACTGTCGGGGCGTTGCTCCTCGTAACGTTTGCGGAACGGAAGAGACCAGGCCACCCGGATATGGTCATGAACCTGTTTCTGGAGTGCAATGCCCTGTCCCAACAGAAACAGGAGGATGATTCCAAGACCCGCCGCGGTATTGGGAAATTTGGTGATGGCGGCAACCCACGGCTCGGCATAATCCGGCAGCAAGCCCCTCATCATTCCGGCAAACCAGCCAACCGCATAGCCGGTGGCATCCTTAATCGGATCGGCGTGTTCCAGATACTGGAATATCGCCCACCGCCCCATAGTTTCCTCGTCCGCCAACAGCGGAAAGGCCAGGGCAAGAAGGATGGACATCAGCATCGAGAAATAGGTAACTCTCCGCCACCAGACGGCGTCAAAGGCCTGTTTCCGCCCCTCCGTCCATTCTTTGCCTTCGTACTCGATATCATTCGAACCGACCGGAAGATACTTGGGAAGAGATTCCACGCTTCCATCTGGCGTCAATACATCCACATCCCCCAACAGCGATACCGGGGCATAGCTATCGTTTCCAGATGTCAGACGAAGGATGACGCTGTCATCGACCAGGGGGCGAACCTTGTCTGTATCCGTACCGGCCTTTTTCATCAGTTGCAAGATGTCGCGTGGTTTGTAGCGGTAGAGCGTCCCGAAGCCACTGCGCGAATCGTAAAGACGACCGTTTTCCGAAGCGATCGCCCTGTATTCCGAAACGATTGAATCGTGAAATTGCAACCCCGCGCCTTCCGCCTCCTCCAACATCCACAGCAGAGAGACGTGAGCAAGCGAGTCATCGGGATAGCCGCCACCGACGTTGGCGTGAACCCCGGAAAACCAGACCTGTATCAGGGATTGGTTTGGCTTTACCGACTCGTTCCACAGCACGGGGGTGAACGATATCCGTTCATCATCCAGACTGAGGGCGTGGCGCGCCCACTCGACGTTCCCAGGCAGACTTGCATCACGGAACGTCATCGGCCAGAACCATTTGTCAATGGCTCGGGTCAACTCCTCGATGGGAAGGCCGTAGGCGGAAACCGTGTCCCACAGCCCGAGAAATCTCACCGGCACGCTCCCTTCCGGTTTCTCATCAGATTTCTTCTCCCCTTTCTCATTCTCCTTCTTTGTTATTTTTTCCCATGCTCCCAGCACCCCATCGCGCAACTGACGGGCACCCCTAACAATGAAACCCCCGGGAAACGCCTTTTTGCGGAACTCGCGATAGGCGGCCCGGGCCTGCTGGTCCAGGTGCTCCTCCGAGGTGAATTCAACCAATCCCTCGCGATTGACCAGACCGTTCAGAACACGGATGGTGTAGGCCCCGCGGCTGAAGCCGAAACCGTAAATCTGGTCGCCATCCCGATAATTGCGGCAGAGAAACTTGTAGAGATCAAGCACGTTGCGCTTGAGACCGTAACCAAAGGCCAGACCCAGAACACGCAAAGGCTTAAACGACTGAGTCCCGACGCCGTCGTCGAAAACGGCAATCTGATCAACACCGTTCAAATCGAGCGCTTCGTAGAGACGCCACACGTTGGTTTTTGTGGTTGAGGAAGCGCTGTTCCCCGTACCATCGGCGAAAACAACAATTTTTCTTCCCAAGATAGACTCTCCATCAAATAAGATTCTGAACACGGAACGAAGCCTTGAGATTATATCCCAGTGATTGTTAAATCGTCCATATCGAATGCAACCGCTGGCGATGCGGGAGAGCCGTCCACACGCAGGCGAGCGCCCGCGCGCGCTTCGGTTCATATCGGGAGGGAAATTGCCCAGACCGTGGTATCCCCGACGGGATTCGAACCCGTGTTGCCGGCTTGAAAAGCCGGAGTCCTAGGCCTCTAGACGACGGGGACATGGAGGCAGGCGGGTTTGGTAACCGCACTTGAGGCAGAAATCAACCCTTTCCGGGAGAAGGTTACCGATTGCGTTCCGACCCGGAGGGTTCCTATAAGTCCGGACCCGAAGGAAACCGAGGAGATTTTCCATGGCGGTCGAGACTCCGGTTTGTGATTTTGGCTGGAAAGCCGTGGAATTCTCCCTCCCCGGCATTGACGGCAGAACCTGGCGGCTTTCCGATGTGCGCGGGTCAAGGGGAACCCTGGTCATGTTCCTGTGCAATCATTGCCCCTATGTTCAGGCGATCATCGATCGAGTCGTCCGTGAGGTTCGCGAACTCCAATCCCTGGGCATCGGAGCGATCGGCATCATGTCCAACGACACCAGGGCCTACCCCGAAGACAGCTTTGAAAACATGAAGCGATTCGCGGATCGACACGGTTTTTCCTTTCCCTACGTGATCGACGAGCCCCAGTCGGTGGCCAGAGCTTACGGAGCGGCCTGCACCCCGGATTTCTTCGGCTTTGATGCTGATCTTTCCCTGCAATACCGGGGAAGACTCGATGCGTCCCGCAAGGAGGCAGCCCCACCGGATGCGCCGAGGGAACTGTTCCTCGCCATGAGTCAGGTTGCCGCGACCGGAAAAGGCCCGGCCCAACAGACCCCAAGCCTGGGGTGCTCCATCAAGTGGCGAGCGGACGAGGCGATATGAACGAGATTTGACCAAGAGCGGCTTTGCGTTGAGGGCGCTGAAAGTTTACGTTGGCGACACGTGGTCATTGGGTGCGGGGTTCCAGGTGGCTGACAACGATGCAGAACAGACGGCCCTGTTTCGCGAAGTGGACGAGGAACTTCGCCACGAGCAGATGGACCGCCTGTGGAAGAAGTATGGCAATCTGCTGATGACCGGTGCGCTGGTCCTTGTTCTTTCCGTTGCCGCCAACGAGGGGTGGCGGGGTTGGCAGGCCAGCAAGCGTCGGGACGAATCAAACCGCTTCTCCCAGGCCACCACCCGGATCGAACAGGGCAAGAGCAAGGAAGCTGAACGGATTCTGGCCGATCTGGCCTCCACGGGCGGCACCAATTACCGCGCCATGGCCGCGCTTCGCCGGGCGGCGGTCCTGGCCGAAGGTGGCGATCTTGCCGCCGCCCTGGTCCAGTACCGTGACGTCGCCGCCGATACCTCCGTCAAGCCCGTCTACCGCGATGCGGCTCTGATTCTGGCGGTGCTCCGTGACCTCGACCACGGAGACCCGAAGGCACTAGAGTCCTCGTTGCAACCTCTGACCGCCGTTACAAACCCCTGGCGCTTCTCGGCGCTTGAGCTGAGTGCCCTGCTGGCCCGGAGACAGGGCGACGAGGCCAGAGCACGGGACATGTTCACCAGATTGTCCGATGACCCGGAAACGCCTTCTGGAATTCGCAGCCGGACGACGCAACTTCTGGCGACGATGCCGGCTGCCCCCTCCCCGGCTGGGCGCGGCGATAAAAAAGGGTAAGGATCCCAGATGTCTTCCCGTGGCCTTACCTGTCTTCTAGGGACTGTCGGTCTGGTTCTTGCCGGGTGTGGTGATACCTGGCTAGGTTCCCAGGAGGTCAACCGGCTGCCCGGTGAGCGGATATCGGTACTGGCGCACGAACAGGCACTGAAGCCGGAACCCGATCTGGCGGGAAAGGTCGCCCTGCCGAAGCCCCGCGCCAACGTCTCCTGGCCCCAGTCCGGCGGCTATCCCCAGCATGCCATGCATCATCTCTCGATTGGAGAACCGATAAAGGAAGTCTGGTCCAGCAATATCGGACGAGGGTCGGGAAAGAGGGAACGGCTTCTGGGAAGCCCGCTGGTGGTGGAAAAACGTGCCTTTGCCATCGACGCCCATGCAGAAGTTTCCGCCTACGACGTCTCCGACGGGCACCGGTTGTGGTCGGTCAGCGCTGCACCTGAGGACGCGGACAGTGCTTCGCTGGCCGGGGGTGGCATTGCCTTTGCCGGAGGGCGGATATTCGCCACCACCGGCTTTGGACAGGTGGTCGCACTGGAGGCTGAGACCGGCAAAGAGATCTGGCGTCAACCGGTTGGAGCCCCGGTACGGTCGGCCCCGACCGTGGCGGGAGACCGGGTATTCGTCGTCAACAAGGACAACGAACTTCGGGTTCTTTCCGCCTCGGATGGGCACGAGTTGTGGGTTCACAACGGCATCGTGGAAACGGCAAGCCTGCTTGGCGGCCCCAGTCCGGCCGTGGATGGCGGCACCGTCGTAGTGGCCTATTCCTCCGGTGAGTTGTTCGCTTTGCGAGCCGACAACGGAAACGTCCTGTGGTCGGACGTTCTGACCTCCGTCAAACGCACCGATGCGGTCTCCAAGATGTCCGACATCATCGGGCATCCCGTCATCAGCCGCGGCCGAGTCTACGTGGTTGGCCACAGCGGTCTTACCGTGGCCGTGGACATGCGAAGCGGTCAACGATTGTGGGAGATGAGCCTCGGCGGCATCCAACAGCCGTGGATCGCTGGAAACTTTTTGTTCGCCGTCAGTAATGACAATGATCTGGTGGCGGTTGCCGCCATTCCCGGACAGATTGTGTGGGTGACACAGCTCGACACCTGGCAGGACAAGGAAGAACGCAAAGGACGCATCGTCTGGAGTGGTCCCGTTCTGGCGGGAAATCGCCTGATTATCGTGGGTTCCCACGGCAAGGCTTTGTCGGTTTCCCCCTACACCGGGAAGATCCTGGGCGAGGAGGAAATGCCGGCCGGCGTTTCGATACCGCCAGTCGTGGCGGGCGAGTCCCTCTATTTTCTGACAGAGGATGCCGATCTCGTCGCCTATCGCTGACCTCGGCGACGAGAGGACTTGGCTCGTGCGGTAGGCGCGAGACTGGTAATACCGGCTGTCCCTTGATTTGACTCATGGGCCGGCCAGTACAAGCCCGCGCGGCGCTTGAGCGTCACCGTCTCGGCATGAACTGACCAGCAGGTCAGTTCATTGGCCGGGCGGTATAACCGTAGGAGCCCCATCGTTTGCCCCCATCTTCCCTCGTCGTCGCCATCCTTGGGCGCCCCAACGTTGGCAAATCCACTCTTTTCAATCGTCTGGTCGGGCGGCGGCTGGCGATCGTCCATGACCAGCCCGGCGTTACCCGCGACCGCCGCGAGGCTGTGGCCTCCCTGGGTGGGCTCTCCTTCACCGTCATCGACACCGCCGGGCTGGAGGAATCCGATGATGCCACCCTGCAAGGCCGGATGCGTGCCCAGACGGAGCAGGCCCTGGCCGGAGCCGACGTCGCCTTGATGCTGATCGATGCCCGTGCTGGGATCACGCCCACCGACAAGCACTTCGCCGCCATGATCCGCAAAACCGGCACACCGGTTCTCCTGGTTGCCAACAAATGTGAGGGCGGTTCCGGACGTTCCGGTCTGTACGAGGCCTTTTCCCTGGGGCTGGGCGAACCGATCCCCCTTTCGGCCGAACATGGCGAGGGCATGGGGGATCTGTTTGACGCACTGTTGCCACATTTCACGGAGGAGCCGTCGGAGGAGATGCCTCCGGAGGGGGAGGAGGAGGACCATTCCGCCCGACATGGCCCCCTTCAAATTGCCATCGTCGGTCGTCCCAACGTCGGCAAGTCCACCCTGGTCAACCGCCTGCTTGGGGAAGAACGCCTCCTAACCGGTCCTGAACCCGGCATCACCCGCGACGCCATCGGCCTTGACTGGCAATACGAAGGCCGGACCATCCGCCTGGTGGACACCGCCGGCATGCGCCGACGCGCCAACGTGGTGACCTCGCTGGAGCGTCTTTCCGTGGCCGACACCTTGCGCGCGGTGGATCATGCCATGGTGGTGGTGCTGGTTCTGGATGCGAATGCCGTCCTGGAAAAACAGGATCTGGTCATTGCCCGGCGGGTCATCGATGAAGGCCGGGCATTGGTGGTGGCCGTCAACAAGTGGGACGCCGCCGACGATCGCGCCGCTGTCCTGGAACTGTTACGGGATCGTCTGTCGACCTCCCTACCCCAGGTCCAGGGCGTGCCGACGGTCACACTGTCCGGCTTGACCGGTCGGGGTGTGGACAGGCTGATGCGGGCGGTGATCGATATCCATGACGTCTGGAATCGCCGCGTGCCCACCCATGCCCTGAACCGCTGGCTGGAATCCACCCTGGAACACCATCCGCCGCCAATGGGAAAACATGGCCGACGCATCCGTTTGCGCTATATGACCCAGATCAAGAGCCGCCCGCCGACGTTCGTAATCTTCACCAGCCGGCCGGAGGACCTGCCGGACTCCTACACCCGCTATCTGGCCAACGGCCTGAGACAGGACTTCGATTTGCCGGGAGTACCGCTTCGGCTGCTGTTCCGCAAAAGCGAAAACCCGTACGCGCCACGGACGTAGAACCCGGCAGAGGGGATACCCCCCCTGCCGTGCCCTCTCCAGAGCGGATTCCGACCGGGTTACCCCGGCCGGAAACCGCTCTAGAGTCTGCCTCTGGCCGCTCAAGCGCCACGCGGGCTTATCGCGGTATCCGACTTGGTCGGAAACCGCTCTAAACAGAAAATCAGATCACCTTATGGTGCAGCCATAGCATCTTTCACACAATATCTTGTATTTATCCTATCCGGTCACTTCCAACGGACTGCCAGTGTACAGTCAACCCCGGCGTTTTTTCTCCGGTAGCCCTCATGACTTGGCCCTTGTTACCATAGCGGGCTCACAAGTTTAATTCTTTTCGTGTGTTTCTTCGATGTCCTGCCGCCGTGCGGATATTTTGATCCATGGATCAGAATATGCACAGACGGCCGCTCAAGCGCCGCGCAGGCTTTACCAGCGAGTCGACTCCTTTATAATTTTTGTTTTCTATAAGAGACGCGCCACGGCGCGTCTCTACTATCATTCTCTACCCG
>JBKACM010000077.1:0-9966 GCA_046269335.1 Alphaproteobacteria bacterium
GGGACGACGTCTTCGTCCCGGCGCTGGCCGAGCTTCACGCCATCAAGGGCGCGGCCGGAAACCTCGGGGCCGTCGAGTTGTTCGAAGCGGCCCGCAATCTGGAACAGGGAATGAAGTCCGGTGCCTCGGACCCGTGGCCGGCCCTGTTCGACCGGTTCGAGAAAAGCCTGAAACGGTTGAGGTCGTCGGTCTCCGTCCTGGAGGAGCCGGCTCCGGTCCCGCCCCCCGCTCCTGCTTCTGAAACGCCACCTCCGACAGCTCAGGATCTGGCAGACCCCGAGGTGGTACGGAACCTGATGGACGAGCTTTCCCGACAAATCTTCAGCGGCGATATCCGAATGGAGGACACCGTGGCGCGGCTGCGGGAGGCCCTCGGCATTCGGGGGCAGCGTCCGGACGTGGAGAAATTATCGAGACAGATCGAGGACTTCGACATTCTGGCCGCCGCAGACAGTCTGGCGGCCCTCGCCCAGGATCTTGGCTTTTCTTCCTGATACCGGCGAGCACTATATTTGACACATCGTCCCCCTTGTGCGCCGGTATCATACCCGTGAGCCGATGAGATGACTCATCGGCTCGCTGGTATCATACCGTCCGGTGAGGGAACGGAGATCCGGACGGGACAACAGAGCCTCCACCGTGCCGATGGCGACGGTTTTCCCATCCTCCATCAGTACAAGAGTATCGGCGAGGTGCAGAATTTCCTCCATGGCGTGAGTGACATAGAGGATTGGAATGGCGAATCGTTGCGACAATGTGGCGATGAAGGGCAGCACCTCGGCCTTGCGCTCGGCGTCCAACGAAGCCAGAGGCTCGTCCATGAGGAGAATGCGGGGGGATGCCAGCAGGGCGCGACCAATGGCAACCCGCTGCTTTTCCCCACCCGAGAGTCTGGCCGGCCGACGATCCAGCAGGGGGCCGATGCCCAGCACCTCGACCACTTCGTCGAAGACTACCGTGCGTTCCGCCGTCGCCACCCGGTTCCTGCCAAAGTTCAGGTTGGAGCGTACCGTAAGATGTGGAAACAACCGGCCTTCCTGGAAAACATAGCCAAGCCTGCGTTTCTCGGGGGGGAGATCGATGCCGGCCCGTGCGTCGAACAACGGTCTCCCATCGATGACGATCCGTCCGGAATCGGGTCTGGACAGACCCGCCACCATATCGATGACCGAAGTCTTGCCACTTCCCGAGCGCCCAAACAGGGCGGTAACCCCGTTACCGGTGGTAAAATCGACCGCGAGCTGGAAACTTCCCTGGAGACGCCGCAGCGATATCTCAAGCATCGTCCCTACCCCCGCAGCCCGGCTTGCAGCCGACGCGACAGGACCTCCGCCGCCAGCAGGGCGGCAAAAGCAACGGCGACCGAAATCACGCACAACCGCATGACCGCCTCCTCGCCCCCCGGTGCCTGAATCAGAGCGTAGATGGCGATGGGCAGGGTGCGGGTTTCGCCGGGGATGTTGGCGACGAAAGTGATGGTGGCTCCGAATTCGCTGAGGGATCGGGCAAAGGCAAGAATGACGCCCGCCAGCACGCCGGGCAGGATCAACGGCAGGGTGACGGTGAAGAAGGTACGAACGGGACCACAGCCCAGGGTGCGCGCCACCTGCTCCAGGCCGCGGTCCACACCTTCAAGGGCAAGCCGGATCGCCCGCACCATCAGGGGAAAGGCGATCACCGCCGAGGCGATCGCGGCCCCCCTCCAGGTAAAGGCGACGGTGATGCCGAACCAGTCGTGCAGCCAGATCCCCAGGGCTCCCCGCCGCCCCAGCAGAACTAGAAGAAAGTAGCCGACCACCACCGGCGGCAACACCAGCGGCAGATGAACCAGGACGTCCAGAAGCGTTTTTCCGGGAAAGTCACACCGGGCCAGAACCCAGGCGCATAGGACCCCGAGCGGCAGACTGCCGGCCACCGCCCAGCCCGACACCAGCAGGCTCAACCCCAGGGCTTCCTGCTCCAACGGCGTCAGACCAAACACCCACCCCTCCGGCCGCTCAAGCACCGCGAGGACCAACCGGACAGACCCGGCCGGCCTCCGCGCGCCTTGGGCGGTATAACATGGACGTCGGGGAGGCGACCAGTGCCGGTTCGACGGATGCCCGGGGATTGAGGTGGACCCTATCGCCTGGACAACGGAGAGGCTGGGCGGGCAGATTTGCTGGATTTTGAGGTAGTGTGCTGGGTCGGCGGAGGTCTGTCTTATCGAAGGGGAGTTATGCCATAAACTGGCCCACGAAATCCGATGGTATTTTCTCTTGAACAATAAACATTGGCCCCCATCCCCCAGGGGAATAGTGAGTTCTTGGCCGACTGATCTATGACGATATCCGGCGGTGATGAAGATGACCAAGGAGAGGTGGTGCAGGGTGGAGACCCTTCTCCGGCAACGCAATCGCTTCTGCAGGGGCGACGATCAGGTGGCAGAAAGAATGCTTTGGTCTTGATCATCCTTCCCGCCTGCCAAACACCGAACCCCGCCGGAATCGGGGGGACGGTGTCTTCCAGGACGAAATTCGCGCCACTGACCGATACCCGAAAGCGAAGTTTCTGGGGTAAGTAGGGCGGTAGAGCCGTGTTAATGCCTACTTGCAGATCGTCGATCAGAGATGAAACCAACAGGCGAAGGCAAGCCGCGCCATCTCTCGGGTTAAGTCGAATAGCGAATTCAAGGTGATCAACACCACTATTTGGTGAACAATACATCACACGATCGTCTTCTCTAAGGCGTCTGATTGCTGGGTTCCAGAATGTCCTAGAAATACTATATCTCATCTCTACTTTATCTATTTTTGGAAGCATGAGCAATTCGAAGAAGTTATTAACATCTACGCAGACATAATAATCCGATAAACCGTCATCTGTTGGAGCCGCATCCGAGCGTCTCGAAATTGGTGTCACCTCTGCTTCATGATCAGCATTATGTTCTTTCTCATTTGTTTTGTTGTGTGCGGAAACAGCATCATTGTTGATTGTAGTGATGGCAATGTATATGGCAATCTGCCCTGACATCTCTATAAGACCGGACGCGAGCTTCTGTTTTTGGAGTACGCTAGGCATTATTTCTTTAAATAATTTATGCGCAGCGATAATCTCGTACTTATCCGATATGACCTGAGCGCTGTGATGGTTGGAGAAGTTGGCACGATATTCGGTAATCAGCCGGAAAATCTCCTGAAGATCGCGCGCATGCTTCCCACCCAGAGATGCGCTAGGCACCACACCCCCAACGGGCGGGGACATGTCAACTATGCTCAAAACCAGCTGGAACAACCCCGAGGCTTCCCCGGCAGGCAGGGACTCGCCGACTTCAGCCCGATTTTGCAGCAATCTCGCCAATCGCTCGATCGGATCGCGATCCGCGTCCTCCCTATCCCTGTCCGTGGCTAGGACAAGGTCGGACGCCTGATGCGGCGGTGGAGGCGTTTCACGGTGCACGTCTCAAGCCCGGACGGGACATCATTACGTGTGACGGTACACGGAAACAGTCAAGCTACCAAGGCCGGCCGGTCTCCATTCGTCTGTCACCGTCCCCCAATCGGTCCCTTTCCATAAACGATGCTGCGCTCCCTGGTTCGCGGCCCCGTCCGTAGCCAGGATGCAGACGTCATGGTCCGGGAGAAACCATTCCTTCTCTTGCAGAAGGCGAGCGACCTCAACAACCGGCACACCAACGATGTTGGGTCCTGGGCCCACAGAGCCGTGGAAAATCACACCTGCGGCAAATCCGCAGCGCAAGTGCAGACGAAAACCGGCGTCCTCCTCAATCACCGCACTAAGGCTCCGCATTTTCGGCAGAACGCTCGTACCGCGTCTGTCCGTGTAGAACACCACCCCGTCACCGGTAAACGACACGACCGTAGCCCAGGCGGACAGGCTATCCGTCATCAACCGTATGATTTTCGCCATCAAATCGGCACGGTCTTTGTGGTCCTGGTGCGGGTTCCCCATGATGGTGGGCGTGGACGAAACTATGTCGATCATGCCGACGATAGCAGGATCGATACGAGTCAAAGCGCTTTCAGAGTTTGTCATCGTTTGACCTCATGTCCGGACGGATCAGTTACGGGAGTGCCGATAGACGGTCTGGGAGGCGCTGAAGCCACCGGGCACCCAACCCTTATCGACCTCATTCCAGTCGCCGTTATTCCACAGGCCCGCCCTGATCCCGGCATCGACGGCCTCTCCGGTGGCGGCGATGCTCACCCGCCCATCCGGATAGAAGTTCTTGGCCGCGGCGAGACGCGCCGCTTCGACCACCGGCCAACCGACCAGATTGTCAGTGGGACCGATGCGGCCACCATGGACCGGCCCCCAACTCAGGGCTATCCGCAAATGTATCCCGCCACCTGCCAGACCGGGTAGAAGAGCGGAAAACTGGTCACGTTCCCTCTCCAAAATATCGGCCAAGGAGCGCAGACGTGGCAGACATTTTTCGGTCGCAGCCCCTTTGTTGAAATGAAACAACAGACCATCGCCAGTAAAGCTGACCGGCCTGGCAACACCGTCAAGCTGCAGCTGCAACCGGTTGATCAGGGCAACCATTAACTCGTTTCTTTGATTTGGTGCCAGTTTGTGATTCACCATGATAGTTTCCGTGGACGAGACGATGTCGATAAAACCGACAATGACCTCACCCAGCGAGGTCAACCCATGGGCGGTTTCCTCCAGCGCCTTGGATATGGCGGCGTTACTTTCCTCGGCCTCCTGACGCTTATGCTCGGCGAGCTTGAGCTGTTCACGCGCTTCCTGCAGGGCAGTTGCTCTGCTCAAAAGGGCATTCATGATCAGGTCCGTATAATTGCGTTCCTTGGCGATCATGTCGCGCGTACTACGCCAACCAAAATAGTCCAAGAGAGCCCGCCAAACTACCTGTTGCAGGCCAGTTTCCGCTACCGCCACGATTTCTGGATCAGGTCCGATGTAGGCATCCCGCAGCCGAACCATCGTGGGATTGTCGGCGTTGAGATGGATGGTGACAAGTCCGCCCGCCGCGCCCACCCTATCGAGCAAGTCGGTAACCATGCGGGCCAGTTCTCCCTTCAGGCCACCGCTGCCAACATTGCCCAGCACCTCACGGAGTCGATGCGCCTCATCTTGATCGACGTCGGTATCCGTGATGGTTACAGGATTGTTTTTCGGCTCGAAACGTTCCACCTGAACCCGGTGGTCACGACCGCGAAAACTCACGCTCTCCTGGACCAGGGCCGCAACACGCGCCCAGAGTGGGGTATCGACTCCGGATAGCTGATGGAAGCGGTCCGCTGTCACTCTGCGCACCTCAAAATCCGGAAATTTCTCGTTATGGGTGGCCAGGACGTCCATCAATTGACCATGGGCCTTTTCCTCGCGTCCGACGTCGATGACCTCTCCGTAAGTCTGGACAAGGAAATCCTTCTCGATGGGCGCCGAAGAATTGGTATAGGGGATGGCAACCTTCCCGTCTGAAGCCTCAAGCCGCTTTGCCGCATCCCCTCGCCCCTTGGCCTCCGTGACCAAAGTGTCAATGGACCTCCACGCGGGCTGGCCGAAGCCACCACTGATCGTGTCGAGAAGGTAGAACGGAACGAACCGACCAGCCTTCACCAGGAATGATTCGGCTGCCGTCTTCTCCAATTCGTCCTCGCCCTGGAAACTATGCAGCAGACGGGCAATGAACGAATTATCTACCCGAGGCCACAGCTTCACCGCCAAAGTTTCAGGGGCCGCCCGCCCGAAGGCGATGAAGGCGGCCTCGAACTCCTCACGCACCACCTGACGGAGCCACTGATACGCCGAATCGAACTGGGAGACGTTGCGTCGCGCCAAATCAACGTCCGGATCGGGACTGTCCACAAAACCGGTGGCAAACAGCGCGTATTCGGGTAGCAACGAGGTGTCTTCCTCGTTAACCAACATCCGTCGAACGTAGAGCCTCATACTTGACGTAAAGGTCAAGTGGGGCCGGAAATAGAGCACACCGGCAGCCTTGAACCCACCGTTCTGCCGTTCGAAACGATGGGTGTAAAGAGGTTGATCCTTGGTGTTCAGCAAAACCCTCGCGGCCGAATCGGCATCCGCCTCGCTACCCCAGGGGGGGCGCCCCGCGTTGGCGATACCGCCGCGTTCACCGCACCTCTGCACCTTTATCGGCACGGGGAGCAAATAGGCGAAGCGCTGCACCAGCTTGCGCAGCCCTTCCTCATCCTGGAGATCGTGAATACGTTTGCTGACGGATGGTGGATAGACCTTGGAGAAGTATAGACGGACCCGGGTGCCATGGGTGAGCATCTGGTCGTCCGACACTCTCTCCATCCTCCAGTTCGCCTTGTCGGTAGTGCTCCATTGCCAGATCTCGTCTTTTTTTTCGGAACGCGAGGTCACTTCGACCCGTTCAGAGACGATAAAGGACGACAGGAAGCCGATGCCGAAACGACCGATGACGGCAGGGTTTTGGATGGCCGACGCCAGTTTCGAAGAATCGCCGATCTTGCCCAGATTCTCGCGCAATTCCTCCTCGGTCATCCCGGTCCCGGTATCGGTAACGTCCAGATAACCACTCCCGTCCGCGAACGGGTTTATCTCGATGGTGATCTGTTCATTGGCGTAGAAGGGACGTGGCCTGTCATACTTCGCAACGATGGCGTCATGGGCGTTCTGGATCAATTCCCGAACGGTCAGGTGGGGATCGCCACCATAGAGGTGAGTAATGAGAAGATCGAGAACATGCCGGATGTCCTTGATCTCGATCCGCCCAGCATCCTGCGGGTTAGCGTTCATCACTCCGTTTCCTTTCTCCAAGAAAATATCCATCCTAACCAGTGCCCGTTCTAGTCGTTCCGCGCGGCCGTACTATTGAGATAGTCGGCAAGCGATCCGAGAAATTCGTCCATCTCCCCCACCGAAATATTGCTGTCGCATGCCAGCCGGCCCGTAAAGAACAGCAGCTTGGCAAGTTCCATGTCTGCCTGGGTGTGGTTCACGCGCTGCTCCAACAGAGCCATGATCCGATTGCGTCTGTTGAGGATGGCGACCGTGCTTTCCCGCTTGTGGCCGCCGAGGTCAGGGATTCCTTCCCCTCTCAATACAGCCTCCAGAGCGTCAAGCAGCAACTGCCTAACTCCCGACATGTCACCGGTCCCCAACCGCACGACGGTCAGAGGCATGCGTGCATCCACGTCCTCGCTACAGATGACATCCCAACCATCCGGGACCACATTCCGGAACAAGGCCGTCAGGGCTGACGGGACGACTTTCGCCTTCATTTCGCCCAGGAACTGTTCGGCGACGGACATATGGGTAACGCCCCGCGTGCCGCAGATCCGGAACACCAGTTCGCGCTCGTCGGAATCGAGCAGAAGGACCGGCCGTCGCCCCAGACGACGGGCACGGTCGGCAAAAACACGGTCGCGCGCCGGATTCTCGACCCAGACCAGGGAGTTGCACCCGTCGATGACATCAGCCAGCGTCGAGGACTCTTCAGCGCCAAAGAGCATGACGGGCAGGTGGGGCCCTATCGTGCGCATCAATTCGTCATTCTTCCTGAGCGCCGCCAACGTAACCAACCGGTATATACCAAAGAGTCGGGAGACGACGTATGGCTCGGCCCTGCCAAGCTCGGAAAGCATCGCGACGATTCCCGCTTCGATAGCGGCGATCATTCGTCGGAGGCCGTCTCCGTCTGCCAGGGCCACACGATCGGGCTTCAACTCGCAGTCCTGGACGTCGATGACCCCACAGACCATATGGTTGAGCGGCTTGGGAATCAGTTCCTGCTGCACCACCCGAACACCGCGTCGATAGACTTCAAGTGGCGGAACCAACTCGTTCTCAGCAGCGATAGCGACCCAGCCACCATTGTCGAACTTCACCGGCCCAACAGCCAGTGGCGGTTCGTCCCATTTGCAGCGGCGCATTAGCCACTCGACGATATTCGCCCTGTTCCCCGCGAAGATTGGCTTACTCCACTCTTCCGGGCGTGGCAGTCCCAAGCTGAACCCGTTCAGGTGGACCGGGTCGTGCGTGTAAAGAAAAGTCTTTTTGATGTCGGCTCGCGTTTCTTCCACGTCCAGCACATGCCGGGTGTCGTCGCGGACCCACAACCGGACAGTGGTCCCAAAATCTGGCAACGCTCCAATGACCGGTCGGATCTCTATCCCCTGGTCCACGAAGAAATCCATCTCGTGAGCCTCACCGGGATGGCCACGGTGGCGCGAAACAACCGTAATGCGGTCGGCCACAAGAAAAGCCGCATGAAAGCCGAATCCAAACTGGCCGATGCCTAGACTGGTCCCGCCTTGTGTCTGCCAATTGCTGCGAAACAGGACGGTAAGATTCGTCCGCAACTCGTCGGCAGTCATTCCGATACCATTGTCGGAAATAGCGAACTGACCAGCCCCATAATCTGCCGTCACGGATATCAGGCCATCCGAAAGATCGTACCGTGTTCTCGCCTGGTGACATGCCTCGAGTGCATTTTGAATCAATTCACGCCTGAAAACTGTCTGATCTCCAAACAGGCTGCGCATAAAACGCACGAAACCTTGAAAATCAACCATTTCGCACTCCAATGACCCGTCTAGAGGGTAACAACACGCAGCGACCTGCCCTCACGATCGGGCTCCAGCCCCCAACCCCAATAGTTCCGCCTCATTGCCTCCAGGCCTGAATAATCAGGGGAGCGCGGAGAGGGTTGCGATGCGTAGCCGGGTGAGGCACAGAGCGACGCGCAGATCAAAACGAGTAACGACGTTGCGATCACTCTCACTGATGCGCCATACGCTCTCATGCGGAGTCCGGGTTCAACGGTAGAAGCCGTTCGTGGAGTACCATAGAGGGAGAATTGTACACGGCCGTGGTTTGCCGTTCAACCAGCTTTACACCAGCCTGAACCTATAGGACCTGAATCTACACATCCCGCATATGCACACAGGACCGCCGGAAACTACCTGCGGACGGTGGAGGCCGTGCGAAGCCAGGCTCCGAGCCTCTGTTCAAGGTCAAGCAACCATTGCGGCCGCAACCAGGCCAGGCGGTCGGACCCCGGCAGATCCATGGCCAGGACGTCACAGTTCCATCCGGGAACCTCCAGGCTCGTCTGCCCCGCCAGGCCGGAGTTGTCAGCGGTGGCAACGACGACCAGATCCGGCTGATATCCCCGGACCAGATCCGCAATCCCACGCCCGCAGCCGGCAAACGACACGGCGACGGAGGCCTCGGGTGCCCCGATCCGCTCCGCCACCGAACACAGCTTGCGACGGACGATTCCCTCAAGCTGATCTTCAAGCTGTCGTGGTGTCAGCGGGGAGTAGTCGTCGCAGTCGAGGCCACTCCCCCAGTCGATGACATGCCCCAGCCCGAACCGGGCTCCGTGCTCCCGCGCCAGAACCAGGACACGCCGCGCCAGTTCCTGCCTACGAGGGGTGACATCCACCAAGAACAGGACACGCCGGTAATGCTTCATCATGCCGCTCCCCGCAGCCAGGGAGCTTCCTCGGCCGGTTCCTGCCGTCCGCGGCGCGCGCATTCGACAAAGACGTTGAGCTTGCAGGAGCGGCAACACTCGGCATCCAGCCTGGCATAAATGGCACGGATAGCCTCGGTCTTCGATTGGAAGAGGTTGCCCTCCCCGATGACGTCGATGCTGCCGGAGCGACGCAGAAAGGCCAGGACCTCTTCCTTGACCCTTACCAGGTACAGGCCACCGCCCTGGGAACGGAAGCGCTTCGCCTCCTGCGCCAGAGCCTCGACGCCGGCCACGTCCAGGAAGTTCACTCCGGACATGACGATGGCCAGATGCCTGCGGTCCGGCGACTCCTTCTCGTACTGGCGCAACGTCTCCTGGAGAAAGTTCACCGCCCCGAAAAACATCGAACCATCGATGCGGATGAAACGGAGCTGGGGACATTCCGGCAGATTGGGATCGGTGATGAACTTGCGCGAGGACCCCACCGGATCGGGAACGCGCACCAGGACGGTGGGGTGTGA
>JBKACM010000078.1:0-9845 GCA_046269335.1 Alphaproteobacteria bacterium
AGCAGCCCCACGCCCGCAAAAATCAGGAGGGTCATCGTAACGACCAGGGCCTTCAGTGCTTTCATGGTAAGATCCAACTGTCATGGGGCCTCTGGAACAAGAGTACGACAACGGCATGGCGGACGTCAGCTTTTCTGAAATGCGGATCGTATTCGTGGAGGCCGGAGATGCGGGAGCCCGGTTGGACAAGTGGTTGGCGGCGGCCCTGCCGGAGTTGTCCCGCTCGCGGCTGAAGGCCCTGATCGAGGCGGGGGTGGTTGGCCTTCGTACCCCGGCCGGCGACACGGTGGTTACCGACCCCGCCTACCGGATCCGGGAGGGGCAGACGGTACGGGTGGCGTTGCCGGAAGCCGAGCCGGCCTTGCCGGAGCCCCAGGCCATCGCCCTGAACGTGGTATACGAGGACGACTTCCTGATCGTCATCGACAAGCCCGCCGGTCTGGTCGTCCATCCTGCCCCGGGCAATCCGGACGCTACCCTGGTCAACGCCCTGCTGGCTCACTGTGCCGGAGGTCTTTCCGGGATCGGTGGCGTGAAGCGGCCCGGGATCGTGCATCGCCTGGACAAGGACACCAGCGGCCTGATGGTGGCGGCCAAGACCGATGCCGCCCACCACGGGCTTTCGGTGCAGTTCGCCGAGCACACCATCGAACGCGCCTACCAGGCCGTGGTATGGGGCGTTCCTCGCCCGCAGGAGGGAACCATCGAAGGGCGAATCGGCCGTAGTCCGATCCATCGCAAAAAAATGGCGGTGGTATCTCACGGTGGTAAGTCAGCCATGACAAGATATCAGGTGTTGAAGTGTTTTGGCGTGGATGCCGCTCTGGTAGAATGCCGACTAGCAACCGGCAGGACGCACCAGATTCGTGTCCATATGAGCGGCATTGGTCATCCGCTGGTTGGGGACTCCACGTATGGAGCAAACCGGAGGAGCTGCCGGAGAGCGTCCTCACCGTCCCGGGAGGAGCTTCTCGTGACGTTTCCGAGGCAGGCGCTTCACGCTTTCGTGATTGGGTTTCGCCATCCCGTGAATGGTCAAAGGCTGGTTTTTGAAAGCCAATTATCTAGTGATATCAATTTATTAGTATCTTCTTTAGAGCAAAAATAATTATTCTATTCCTGACGACAATGCTCTGTTATTCTGTCCCCGATAATGCGACGATCGGGGTGACGGTATACGAGGGTGCCGTGGATTGGGATCCCTCTGCGTAAGCCGAAGCCGGTTCGTGCGTTTTCTCCCCCTTTTCGAGTGGAGATATTGGCATGAGCACATTTTCACAGACCTTCGTGGTCGCACCGGATGGCAGCCTGTCCCGCTATCTGATGGAAATCCGCAAGTTCCCGATGCTGACTCCCCAGGAGGAGTATGACATGGCGAGGGAATACGTCGTCACTGGTCGTATGGAGACGGCGCACCGGCTTGTTACCAGCCACCTGCGACTGGTCGCCAAGATCGCCATGGGTTATCGGGGATACGGGTTGCCCATGGGCGAGGTCATTTCCGAGGGCAATATCGGCCTTATACAGGCGGTGAAGCGCTTCGATCCCGACCGGGGGTTCCGGCTGGCCACCTACGCCATGTGGTGGATTCGTGCCGCCATCCAGGAGTATATCCTGCATTCCTGGTCGCTGGTGAAGATGGGTACCACCGCCGCGCAGAAGAAGCTGTTCTTCAACCTGCGCAAGATCAAGGGCCACATGCTGGCGATCGAGGAAGGAGACCTGCCGCAGGAGACGCTGCACTCCATCTCCGAGAAGCTTGGCGTGTCCGAGATCGAGGTTCAGAACATGAACCGGCGTCTGGCGGGCCAGGATCATTCCCTGAACGCTCCCATCCGCCTGGAGGGTGACGGTGGTGGCGAGTGGCAGGACTGGCTTGAGGACGGGGCTGACAGCCAGGAAACGGTTCTGGCCGAGAGGGAAGAGGCCGCAAGGCGGCACAGTCTTCTCGGCAGGGCCATGCGGACCTTGAACGAGCGGGAACGCAGTATCCTGACCGAACGGAGGCTGCGGGAGGTGCCGGCCACGCTGGAGGATTTGAGTCAGCGGTACGATATCTCGCGCGAGCGCGTCCGTCAGATCGAGGTGAGGGCATTCGAAAAGCTTCAGAAGACCATGCGGGGAGGGCCGTCCGAGACGGGCGCTCCCCAGTGGAACGCGGCCTGACGACGTCTGTGGGAATCTGGCCACGTCCCCGGGATTCCGTATGACATGCGACGCGGCATTGGGATAAAGTTCCGGGCGTCTGCCGCAAGTGGTCGAGGAATTCCGATGCCGGGGCTGTGCCCATGTTGAGAGGAGTGGCGCTAGCCCTGTCGTTGCTATCGGCGGTGATTCTCTCGGGGGAAGCGGTGGCCGGGAATCCGGCCAGCCGCATGAATGGCGAGATTCTGGCCATGGCGGCCCCTCCTCCCCCGCCGCCGTTGTCTGAGTCCCTGGATGGCATGTCGTATCCGGCCTCGCCCCGGGAGGTTTCCTTTCCCGGCATATCCCCAGCCGTCCTCTCCAGCGCTCCCGCCGAGCCCCCCGGGACCGGAGGCGGGTTGTTTCGCGGGGCCATCGACACCGTGACCGAGAGCTATCGCGCCACCCTGTGGTGGATAGACGAGGCCATGTTCGAACTGTCCTATGCTCTGGGCAACAACAAGACGCCGTTGGATAATTCCCCCCTTTCCAGAAGTCTGGCCGAGTCCGGAAAGGGAGGACCGTCCGTGGGAGCGGATACCGGGCCTTCCGCGGAGAAGGAGGCCAAGTCCCGCTATCGCATCGGGGGGTACAATGCCGTGGGCGGGATTGCCCAGACGCCCCCCCGGGACGTCGCTCCCGCCGAGGTGCCGGCACCGACTCCCCGCGTGGCCGCGGCCGAGCCTGCACCGACTCAACCCGACCCCACACCATCGCAGTCCCCACCGCCGGAGCCTGATGCGGCCGTGAAGGAAGCGCCCCCCAAGCCCGAGTTCCCGGAAGTGGACCTGGCGAAGGAGATTCCGGTTCTGGACAGACTCGGGTTCGACATGCCGTTCCGCCAGGACGATGGCAGCTTCTTCATCCCGAAGTCGGTTCAACGGCTGTACGGCATCCGCACCATGCGCGTGATCTCCGAACGACGGCCGATGACGACCAAGCTCACAGGCCAGATCATCCCAGATCCCGACAGCCATGGCGATGTCGAGGCCAGCATCGTCGGCCGTTACATTTCGCCCGAGGGCGGCATGCCTTTCGTCGGCCAGTCGGTGACCAAGAATCAGGTCCTGGGCTATGTGGAGCCCTCCGTCGGCGTGATCGAACGGAGCAAGATCCGGCGGGAAATCGCCCGTCTGGCCAGCGAGATCAAGGTGGCGGCGGCCAGTATCGAGCGTCTGAAGCGCTTTTTCTTCGTTCCCTTCCGAGAGGGAAGTATCCGTCGCGCCCAGATGGAACTGGACGGGTTGCGTCAGGAGCAGACCGCCCTGATGCCGATGCTGGCGGCGCAGGAGATCCTGCGCGCCTCCACGACCGGGATCATCTCGGTATCTCATGCTCAGCCCGGTCGCATCATCCAGGCCGGCGAGCCGGTGTTCCAGATCGTCAACCCTCGCAAGGTGTGGATACAGGCGGTGGCGGCCAACCTGGACGTCATCGGCATGGCGGAGGACGTGGCCAAGGCCGTCGCGGTGACTCCGGAGGGCCAGTCCCTGGAACTGACCTACGTAGGCAGCGGCATTGCCCTACAAAATCAGACGGTTCCGTTGTTGTTCCGGGTTGATAGTCCGGTCAGTGGTCTGCGCATCGGTCGTCCGTCCACCGTCACCATCGAAAGCCGGCAGAGATCCCGCGAGGGCATCACCGTGCCCCAGGAAGCGGTGGTCAACAGCGCTTCCGGCGTGGACGAGGTGTGGGAGCGTACCGGACCAGAAACGTTCGTGCCCAGACCGGTGGTCACCGAGTTCGCCGACGGCAAGCACCTGCGCATCCTGGCTGGCGTTTCCCCCGGGACCAGCATCGTCGTCAGGGGGGCCAGATTGTTGATACAGTTACACTGATGGTTGCTCGGGGATCGATCGGAACGGGAGGCGGAAGCGTGAGGATGGGGGTACGGCTTGGTCCGTTCCATTGGTTGGTGCTGGCTCTGGTCGTGCTCCTGATTCTGGCCAGACCGCAGGTGAACCTGGCCCAGGCCGGGGGCGGCGATGCGCCAACGGCGGCGAATTCTGCCTATCCCAGAGGGTATGCCGTTTTCCAGTACGCCAACATCGTTGCCATTGCCGCGCGTGGCCGTCTGGTGGTGCATGTGGATCACGTGGATACCGATGCCTCGGTCGGGGGCATGGTCATCACGGCGACGGCGGCGCAAAGGACCTGGTCGCTGGTGGAACAGGTCCAGGGGATCTATGTCGCCGAGAATTTCCCGGCTTCTGTCGGCGAGGTCAGGTTGGCGTTCACGGTGGATGGTACCCGTGGCGAAGTGCCCATCCGTCTGGGCTTGCGGCGGGCTGACGGCAGTGATGTTCCTCTTTCGGAGGCAAGGTCCGGCTGGGGCGGGCTGTCGTCCACCGCCGGGATCGTTCTTCTGCTGGCTGGCGGTGGCTTCCTCCTCTGGCGGCGATGGAGGGAAGGCCGGGTCGTCTCCTCAGGCGTGGTCGCATCGCCGGAACGGACGGCACAAGGTTCGGTGGCGGGACCCAGGACCGTCCCGGAGACTGGTTCCAATGGGGAGGGAGCTTTCTCCCCGTCCGATGAAGCAGGGGCTTCCCCCCCTGTCCTTCCCCCGGAATCTGCGGCGGGTGTAGATTTTCTGCCGGAAATATCGCTGGACCTGCCGCCGGTGCCGAAGGCGTCCCGGAAACGGCACCGTAGCACCGACACCACAGAGGGGGGCTGATCCGCCGTGTTCTGGTTCCTCGTCAACTTCAGCCTTCGCCGAAAGGCCATGGTGCTGTTGGCGGCCCTCGCCCTCGTCGTGTATGGGACCTACACTGCGGCGAAAATGCCGATCGATCTTCTGCCGGAATTGCATCAGCCCATGGTCACCGTCGTGACCGAATGCAACGGCTTCGCGGCGGAGGAGGTGGAGCAGCTCGTAGCCCAGCCCATCGAGGCGATGCTGAACGGAATCCCCGGCGTCACCAGGGTGCGCAGTTCGATCGGGGCCGGCTTCGACGTAACCTATGTCGAGTTTTCCTGGGGTACCGACATCTACCGCAACCGCCAGCTTGTTTCCGAACGTCTGGCCCTGGCCCTGCCGAACCTGCCTCCAAAGATCGAGCCGCAGATTGCCCCCATGTCCTCGGTCATGGGGCTCGTGATGTCGGTGGCGGTGACCAGTGATACCCTGGATCCCATGGCGTTGCGCGAAATCACCGACTGGGTGGTACGGCCGCGCCTGATGGCCATTCCCGGGGTCAGCCAAGTCTACATGGCAGGCGGTGATGTCCGGCAGTTCCAGTTCACCCCCGACACCATCGCCATGCAGCGTCTGGACATTTCACCGGACAAGGTGGCGGCGGCCCTGGACAGCTTTGGTTCCAATACCTCGGGCGGCTTTGCCGACATTTCCGATCGGGAATACATCATCCGCAATGTTGGCCGGACCAAAAACCTGGAAGACATGGCCAGCATTGTCGTGGACTTCCGCGAGGGCAAGCCCGTGCTCCTCAGTCAGATCGGCACGGTCAGTTACACCCCTCGTGCCAAACGGGGCGATGCCGGCTACAACGGTCGTCCGGCGGTGCTGATGGCGGTTCTGAAGCATCCGACCCAGAACACGGTGCAGTTGGCGGACAAGGTCGAGGCGACCCTGAGCGAACTCCAGAAGGTCATGCCGGCCGGAGTCCAGGTCAATCAGATTGCCTACACCCAGGCCACCCTGATCAAGGACTCCATCGAGAACGTGCGTGACGTGCTGATTGACGCCATCGTCATCGTCGCCATCGTCCTGATGGCGTTCCTCATGAACGTCCGCACCACCGCTGTTTCTCTCACTTCCATCCCGGTATCGCTGCTGGCCACCGTCGTCGTCTTCCATTGGGCCGGATTGTCGGTCAACACCATGACTCTGGGCGGGATTGCTATCGCCATTGGCCAGCTCGTCGATGATTCGGTGGTGTATGTGGAGAACATCCTGAGACGTCTGGCCGAAAACCGACGTTCTCACTCGCCCCGTCCAGTACTGGTGGTGATCGCCACCGCATCGCAGGAGGTGCGGTCCGGCATCCTCTACGCGACGATCATCGTTCTGCTGGTATTTCTGCCGCTGTTCGCTCTGCCCGATGAGGAAGGGCGGTTGTTCACGCCCCTTGGCGTTGCCTTCATCGTCTCCATCACCGCCAGTCTCATTACCTCGATCACGCTGACGCCGGCCCTGTGCGCGCTGCTGTTGCCGAACATGAAGAGCCTGGAAGTGTCCCATGACAGCCGCGTGGTGTTGAGGTTGAAGCAGTGGAACCAGCAGGCGGTTTCCTGGGCTTTCGACCATCCCAATGCGCTGCTGCTGACCACGCTTGGCATGGTCGTCGCGGCAGCGATTTCGGTGACGACGTTGCCGCGCAGTTTCCTACCGCCCTTCAACGAGGGCACTCTCTACATCCAGATTCTCAACCGGCCGGGTGTCTCCCTGGCCGAGTCCGTCGGTGTCGGGCAAATCGCCGAGCATCTGGTGATGCAGGTTCCGGGGGTCAAGAGCATCGCCCGCCGTACCGGCCGCAACGAAAACGACGAGGACGCGGACCCGGTCAACAGCAGCGAGTTTCCGGTTCAGGCCGACTTTTCGCATCGCTCCCGGGCGGAGATCATCGCCGATATCCGCAATCGTCTGTCGGTTCTGCCGGTGCAGTTGAACGTGACCCAGTTTCTGACGTCACGCATGGAGGTTGCCGCCAAGGGCGTGCGCGGGGCCATCGTTCTCAAGATTTTCGGCGATGACCTTGAGACGCTTCGTACCCTGGCCGGCTCGTTCCGGCAGAAGTTCTCGACCATTCCCGGGCTGGTGGACCTCAGCTTCGAGCAGACCGACATGGTGCCGCAGATACGGATCCGTATCGACTACACCCGCGCCAAATTGTTCGGGGTTACTCCGGCCGCCGTCACCCGTACCCTGGAGCGTCTGTCCAACGGTCGTGTCGTGTCGCAGATCATCGACCAGGGGCGCCGGTTCGATGTCATCATGCGTCTGTCCGATGCCGACCGGACATCCCAGAGTCTGGCCGACCTCCGGGTTGAGACCCCGACCGGACATGTTCCCCTGTCCGCTTTCGCCAGTGTCGATGCCGCCGAAGGGCCAAGCCAGATCCTGCGGGAGAACGCAAAGCGGCGGATCGTGGTCATGACCAACACCCATGGGCGGGACACGGCTGCCATCGTTGCCGAGATGCGCCGCATCATCGATGCCACCAGGATCCCCGAAGGCTACTCCACCAGCCTGGAAGGCAGCTTCCAGCAGCAGGAGGAATCGCAGGTCATCATCGCCGGTCTGGCGATGGTTTCGATGATCATGGTGTTCCTGGTGCTGCGCAATCGCTATCTGTCCAGTCGCCTGGCTCTGATCATCATGGGGAACGTGCCCCTGGCCCTTATTTGCAGCGTCATTGCCCTTTGGCTGTGGGGCCAGGACCTGAGTCTGGCCAGCATGATCGGGTTCATCACCGTGACCGGGGTCTGCGTGCGGAACGGGGTCTTGAAAATCAGCCATTTCATCAACCTGGTCTTGAGCGAGGGGGAGGCCTTTGGCCGGGACATGATCCTGCGCGGCTGTCAGGAACGCCTGACGCCGGTGCTCATGACCGCCCTGTCGGCCGGTTTGGCTCTGATCCCGCTTCTGTTCCTGTCCGACCATCCAGGCACCGAGATTCTGCATCCGGTGGCGGTGGCGATTTTTGGCGGGCTGGTCAGTTCGACCCTGCTGGACATGCTTACAACCCCGCTTCTCTTCGCCAGATATGGCCGGGAGCCGCTGGAGCGTCTCGTGAAGCAGCGGGAACAGTTGACCAGTCCGGAGTTGTTCTAGAAACTTGGGCGCGGGGCGGGGTTCCCGTGGGGGTAATCGGGTGAAAGTGAAAATAGAATCGTGACGCCAGGGTAAAACATGAACAAATGGCGCATTGAGCGCCCGCGCGCGCAAGCCAAGGGCGTGGACGCGCCCGCCCGGCGACTGAGGGACGAGAACAAACCAGGGCAATCGGGTTCACCCGATTACCCTGGGATTACCGCGGGGGGCGGTTATGGAAGGTGTCATCCTTACGGCGTTTCTGGCCGGACTCGGCTTTGAGTTCGGGGTCAATGCGCTGTGGGACTATTCGCACACGCTCTACGACGACATGATGTGGTCCGAGCCCCCTGTCGTGACGGAGACGGCGGACTGGAACATGGACCCGCTTCTGAATTCCCAGTGGCGTATCGTCCCACTGGAAGCATTGGAGCCGGGCTCCATTCTGGCCGACGATCAGCATGCGATGGACGGCAGCACGGCAACGTTCCGGTTGACGGCCGGGAAACCCAGGTAACCCGTATCATGAGAAAATTTTCGCCTTCCGCCGCGGGCCGAAAGCGGGGTGCCCCATTGCTGGCGTTGATCTTGGCGCTGCTGGTGGCCGTGCCGGGTGCGGAGGCGGGTGCAGGTGCAGGTGTAGGGGCGTCAGAGAACAGGCCGTTTTCCCGCCAGCGTTTCCTTGAGGAGTTGCGAGGGGCGGAGGTGAGGGCGGAGGTGAGGGCGGAGGACAGCGCTCCGCCGGAGGAGGCGATCGGCCATCTAGAGCGGTTCAATCGCCTGGTATTTGCCTTCAACCAGCGGGCCGTGACCTATGTCATCGATCCGACGGCGAATTTCCTGGGCCGATGGCTGCCCGAGGGTGTCCAGGAGGCCGGTTACAACGTCTATTCCAATCTGGTGGAACCCGAATTCATCGTCACCAACCTGATGACTGGGGACTATCCGGCGGCCGGCGTTTCCACCAAACGCTTTCTGTTGAACACGACGGTCGGTCTCGTGGGCTTGTGGGACCCGGCCAGCCGACTCGGTCTGCATCGGAAGGAAGTGGAGTTCACCGCCGGTCTGTGCGCGGCCGGCCTGGAGCCGGGCGCCTATCTGGTGCTGCCGCTGGTGGGGCCTACCAACACGAGGGCCTCCGGTCTGCTGGCGGGCTTCTTTGCCCTGGAATGGTGGGCGTTGGCCCATATCTCGCCGACCCTGGCGACGGCGGACCTGGTGGTGGACCTCAGCGCCTCGGCTGCGGGCCTGCGCTATTCTCGCGACCTTCCCGCGGCTGCCCAGTCCGATCCCTACTCCGTGCAGAAAAATGAGTACGAGGCCTATCTGCTCCGGGAATGCCATACCCGATGAAGTTCACGCTGTTTCCGGTCCTGTTCCTCCGCTGGCTGTTCTGTCTGCTTCTGGTCTTCACGACCTACAACCCCTGGCAATACTCCTACCTTCACTGGTTGAGAGAGGGCGATCCGAGCTGGAAGCTGGCGTGGGTGGGGGTCGTTCTGGTGGGAGCCTATGTCCTGGTGTTCCAGGTCATTCTGTCCTCGATCGGGCTCTCGGGCCTGCTGGCCGGCGGCGTCATCACGGCAGCCAGCTCCTTGGAACTCATCCGACTGCGGCCAGATGACCAAAACCTGAACTGGGTGCTGGAAGTTCTTCTTCTGGTTGCTCTTGCGTCCACGCTATCCGTAGGCCTGGCCTGGGCGCAGATTGCAACCTGGCTCACTGGGCAGAAATACAAACGCTACCTCACCAAGAAGCCGAAGCTCCCCTGATACCGAGAGGCTGATAAAATGACTCATCGGCTTCTCGGTAAAGCCCGCGCGGCGCTTGAGCGTACCGTCTGTGCATATTTTGACCCACGGGTCAAAATATCTGCACGGCGGTA
>JBKACM010000079.1:0-9827 GCA_046269335.1 Alphaproteobacteria bacterium
CTTGCGCGCGAACGATCGCGCGGGCGCTCAATGCGCCATTCCCAGACCGTGATGAGTCAAGCTCATCTCGGTCTGGTGTTATACCATCCGCACGAAGTTTCGACTTCGTGCGGATGGTGTCAGTGGCCGAAAAATTTGATGGCGGGAAGAGCGGCGACCACGATGCCCGCCAGGCCTGCCGTCCACAGCTTGAGGCTCAACTCAAGCTCGCGAAGGTCAGCCTTCGTGGAAATTGATTCGCGCAAAGCTTCGTCAAGCGCGTCGGCGTGCGGCTTGGCGTCACCGGGTGTGATGCCACCCGCCTTGAGCTTCTCGACGTAGGCCAGCTTGTCAAATGTGGTCGCCATGCTCCCAACGTGCGGCGCTTGACGGCGGGAGTCAATCGTTCCGCCGTCTTTGACAAGCAGTATCTGCGGCGGCGCGGCGATGGGTCATACCATCGAGCCGATGAGTTGACTCATCGGCTCGATGGTGAAGCCCGCGCGGCGCTTGAGCGGCCGTCTGTGCCTATTTTGACCATGGGTCAAAATATCTGCACGGCGGTATCAGAGGTGCCCGGCCCGGACATAGAGTGCGTCTCCCCAGGAAGCCTCGCCAGGAGAGACCAGGGCGATGCGGGCGAATCCGCGTTTTTCCAGGAATGCTTCCACCGCCTCGATGCAAGGCCCACCCTCGTCCCGCGGCTCGAAGTAGACTTTCACCCCCACCGCCTGCACGTGCGCCAACAGGCCTTCCCCACCCCGCAGCGCCAGCATCTCCGCCCCACGGATATCCAGGACCAGGAGGGTGAAGTCCCCGGCGTCCAGGTAACGCTCGGCGAGCAGCGCGTCCAGAGTCGTCTGGGGAACCGTGACGGGGTAAGCCCCCCCCTCCTCCGAGGCCAGAAGCACTTCGGCCTGACCAGCATGATCGGAAATGGCGCAAAGGACGGGAAACACGCCCTCCGCCTCTCCGACGGTCCGGACTAGGTCGGAATGAATCCTGGGATTGGCATCCACCAGCAGAATCGGTGCCGCCTTCTCATTCCGGTAGGCGACGTACTCTTCGTTCCGGCAGGCCCCAACATGAAGGACGCCCCGCAACACCATGCCCCGTGCCCTCAGGATCGCCGGGACGTCCAGCAGAACCCGCCTGCCGGGGATCAGGTGGCCCAGCAGGCGGTTGTGAACGGCAAGACAAACGCCACCGTTGTCCCTCCCGGCTGGCCGCCATTGGGAAAGCGGGAACATCGCCTCGCCCTCCATGCCGTAAACGGTGTACCCCTGCCCGGACAGAAGATCGAACAGCACCGCGGAATCGTCTGGATCGTCACCCCCGGACGGAAACTGCACCAGATCGATCCGGGCATGGGCCAGAAGCCCCTGGCCACCCCGTAGCAGCGCCACTCCATCCACGTCGTCTCCGACGTTAAGGAAACGGACATGACGAACCCCGGTTTCCCGACAGTACTGGTCCAGCGTCTCCGGCCGGTCGCGCCCCGCCTTGAGCCCCGGCGTGTATGCCAGTTCCAGACGGCGGATGTGATGGGCGAGGTGCGCCGACAGGTGCTCGAACGCCCCCAACCGGGACTCGAACACATGCATTCGGCAATGGGGGTAGGAGTCCAGAACCAGCCTTACCCACAGACCGGTTCCTCCCCCCACCGAAAAGACCGTACCGCCACCACTCAGAAAACGCTCGATGATCAGCATTTCCGTGGTGGAGGGCGGGCGGTCCACAATCTGCGGATAGTTCTCCTCGACCGCCGCGATTTCCTCGGCCGCCTCCTCCGGAGGTGGTAGCAAAATCTCGCAATCCCAGGGATCAAAGGGCACCAGCCGTTTTTCCACCGGCTCCGGTCGGAAATAACGCCCCCCGTCCCGGTTGAGCATGCAGGCAGTGACGGAAAAGCTGCTGTTGGAGGTCGCGACCACGTCGGCATGGCGCAGGACCTCGAAATCCACCAGATACTCGGCCCCATGGATCGGATCCGGAGCAATATCCTCGCAGCCCAGCGGCTGATAGGCCGAAAAGAGTTCCAGCAGGGACGGGTCCTCGGTGGCCACGTACAGCCGCGGGCGGTCCAGGGTCGGCCACAACTCTGCCAGCCACGACAGATACCACGCCACCGGCGCAATCCAGAAGCGACCGACGAAATCGCCACGCCGAAGATGAATCGCCACCAGGGTCGTGCCCGGGGTCTTGACCCGGTCCAGGGCCGGGGCAACGGCCTTCCGGGCCGCCGGGGACAGCGTGAAGCACTCCCGCCATGCGTCCCGGTGGGGGGCCAGGAGCGAGGTATGTCCCTGGAAGTAGCCATCCAGGTCGACATTGGCATGAACGGTCTTTCCGGGAGCGTCCAGGGGAGGGGAGAAATCGGCCGCCGTCTCATACAGGCCCGGCAGGGGACTCCCTGGCAAGGGATCATCCAGAGCGAAAAGATCGCGTCCGATCCAGTCCGGTGTCTCCGCCTCCAGACCATGAAGACCGGCGTAGACCTTGAGAAAGCCGTATTGCAGGAGCTGGTTGCCGAACCGCCCCTTGCGGCCCAGGCCCGACATCATGATCCTGCCCCTGCCGGCAACGGCCGGACGCGGCGGCGGTGGGCCGCCCCAGGCCATGCGCAACAGCAGCCGGGCCCGTCGGGTAAAGGGCAGGGTGTGCCCCGGGTAGTACTCCCCGGCCCGACCCCAGGCCGCCGCCGCCTCGGCAGACTTCCCCGCGGCCTCGAAATCCATGGCCTCGTAAACGGCCTTGGCGAATTTGGGAAAATCGAGCCCTTCAGGTTCCGACATCAAGACCCCGTCCACACCGGGACATATCCGACACCAGTCATACCGCCCGGCAGATAAACCGCCCCCTCGGGTCCGTTCCTGCCGAGACGGTGACGCTCAGGTGCCGCGCGGGCTTTACCGGGAATCCGGACCAGACCCGATTACCCCACCCCCTCGATGCGCTCCATGTCCTCGTCGGAAAACCCGAAATGGTGCCCGATTTCGTGAATCAAAACATGACGGATGACCCGCCCCAGATCCTCTCCGCACTCGCACCAATAATCCAGGATTGGTCGCCGATACAGGAAAATCATGTCCGGAACGCCTCCGGAATCCAGGACACTCTTCCACGGAACCGCCGTCCCCTGGTACAGCCCCAGAAGATCGAACGGACTCTCAAGCCCCATGGACTCCTCGACGGACTCCTCACAGAAGTCATCCACCTGCACCACCAGGCCCGTCACGTGACGCCGCATCTCCTCCGGCAGGCACTCCAGCATCCTCCGGGCGAGAACGTCGACATCGGCAAGACTCGGTGGCGTCGTGTGGCGGTGCTCCCGGGCCATCCCGTCTCCTGCCTTGTCACGAACGACCGGAACGGCTCAGATGCGGTCGATTGATCAGTACCTTGTCCCACTCTTCCAGGATCTTGTACGCCAACTTGGCGATGCCATCCGGCGTCTCGTAGTTCTCGTTGCCGGCCAAGGCCGTCGCGGCCGCCTGCAACGCGGCGGCAACCAGTTGTACGTTTTCGATCGAAGCAGCCATCACTCACTCCATTCATTGGCCTTGAACGCCATGTGCTCCGGGGAGCCCACGTGATCCGGACACAGCCGGCCACGGCTCCCCATGGTAATACCAGCCTATCCCTCGCTCGGCAAAGACTCCCTCCCAGACAGGGTAATCGGGTGAACCCGATTACCCTGGTTTGTTCTTGTCCCCTCAGTTGCCGGGCGGGCGCGTCCGCGCCCTTGGCTTGCACGCGCACAAGCGCGCGGGCGCTCAATGCGCCTTTTATTCAGCGTATGTTCTGGCAAGAACAGAGAGTCCATCACTTCACCCGATTACCCTGCCCTCCCAGACACTACCGCACGCTCTGAGGCGAGTCGGACATGCTCCGTGGCGCAAAGTCGGCGCAACCCACAAGATCCCGATGGTGGCACAGGGCCCGCTCGACGGAAGGATAGGCAAGGTCGTCCCAGGGGATCTCCCCCCACCGGAACAGGCCCACCTCCAGGCTCTCCGTTCCGGCGGAATACTCAGGGGTGCGCATCTGCGCCCGATAGATCAACTGCACGTGATTGATATGGGGCATGGAAAACACCGCCAACAGAGCACCGATGGCAACCCGCGCGCCCGCTTCCTCCCACACCTCGCGGGCGGCCCCCTCTTCCGGAGTCTCGGCCAGTTCCATGAAACCGGCGGGCATGGTCCAGAACCCGCGGCGCGGTTCGATGGCACGCCGGCACAGAAGATAGGAATCCCCCCAGCAACACACCGCCCCGACGATGATCTTGGGGTTTTCGTAGTGGATGAACCCGCAACGGGTGCAGACCATCCGGGGCCGGTCATCCCCCTCCGGCACCATGCGGGTGGTCGGTCCCGTGTCCGGCGTCGAGCCCACCTACGCGCCCCGCCCCGACAGCCCTGCCGGGACCGATTCAGACGGAAACGTCAAGGAGGCCTCCTCGCCCGTCCGGAGACACGGACGGCGTCACCGCCCCTCCCACCGCTTCGAGCACAAGCTCCGCCAGGGCCTGTTCCGCCGCCGCATCGGCCCGGATCGCCGCAACCGCCATGCGGATACGACCCATCGTGCCGAGTCCCACGACACCGGAAGAAACGTCACCAACCTCCATGACACCCTCCTCCGCTCACCCCTCCCGGGAAGCTTACGCTCCCCCGTCGCCGGCCGCAACGTCCTCTTGCCGAAGCCGGACCCGCTCAAAACCCCAGCAACGCATCGATCTCATTCTGCTGCATGGTCATGCCGGAACCGTGAATGATCGCGCTGGCCACGTCCATCAGCTTCTGCACCGCCCGGGAGCAGGCCGTGGCCCGTATCCGGACCAGTTCCGGCTCCCCGGAAGCGACAGCCGCATCGAGGTGATCAAGAGATTGGGCAATCATGCGGTTGATGTGATCGATCGTCTCCTCGAAAGGCCTGCGGAACTTGCTGGGCACGCAGGCGTAGGCGGCGATGGCAAGCTCCTTGTCGGAAAAAGTGGAATCCATGAAGTGGGAACAGTAGTCCTTTGGTTGCCATGCCCTGCATTCCTCAAGAATTTCCGGCATGTCAGCAACCATTTCCAGCAACATGATAATTTCATTGAAATGATTCAAGTAATCCGTTGCCAACAACGTCTTCTGGGAAATATTGGAATTGGCGACTTTTTCACGGAATTCCAGGAACAGATCGAGTTCATCGGAAGGTATCCCTTCCAGATTCAGACTCTCCGACATGCGGCAACCCCCCAGGTTGGCACGGACGCCAGCCAGCACGGCGTCGTCGACCCCCGCCGACACGGAGGCCATTATCGCGCCTTCCTCAAAATGAAACAATGGAAAGAGTCTACGATCGGGTTCATATGGTAGCCTCGACTGAACGCCGTCGCGTCCTTGACGCTTGCCCGGCCCTCTGGCAGGCTTCCCCCCGCGATGGTCATTGGATCGTCGCACCTGTCCCAGGCCGGACCCATCCCAGGCTGAAAACGAGGAAAAGCGCTGCCATGACCAAATCTGAGCTGATTGCCCGTCTGGCGGAGAGTAACCCGCACCTGTATCAGCGTGATGTGGAACGGATCGTCTCCACGATTTTCGACGAAATCGCCGCAGCCCTGGCACGGGGAGATCGGGTCGAATTGCGGGGGTTCGGGGCTTTTTCCGTCAAGCAGCGTGATGCCCGCCAGGGCCGCAATCCCCGCACTGGCGAGAACGTGAGCGTGGACGAGAAGGTCATCCCCTATTTCAAGACCGGCAAACAGTTGCGGGAACTGCTGAATGCCTGAGCGTCCGGCGTTTCCTTTCTCCCGGGTCGTTGGCCTCCCCATGAATTGAGGGTGATGTTCGTGCGCTTCGTGCTCTGGCTCCTCGGTATCCCCCTCGTCCTTGTCGTAGTTCTGTTCTCGGTTGCCAATCGTGCCCCGATTCGACTGGAGCTGTGGCCCCTGCCGTTCACCGTCGATGCCCCGGCCTATGTCGTCGTCCTGATCCCTCTGCTGAGCGGGGTCGCCTTGACCGGACTGGGCAACTGGTGGTCGATTCGGCGGCTGAGGGCGAAGCTTCGCGGCAAGCTGGGGATCATCCGCGAACTGGAGGACGAGCTTGTGGTCGCCCGGGCCAGGCCCCCTCTCCCCGGCCCGCCGCGTCTGACCGATTGATACCATCCGCACGAAGTCTTGACTTCGTGCGGAGCGGGTTTCGCTCAGACGCCGCGCGGGCTTGATACCATGCGCGGCGCGCATGTCTTCCATGCAAATACCGTTTGACTTGGGGCTGTGTGCAGTCGCACTATCGACCGTGGTCACTAGGGTGGCCGCAGCCGGAATGCAAGGTCAGACGTTCCTTTTTTTCGTCCAGCCCGTTGGGAGAAAACGCCGAATGATCACTCTGTGCAAGGGCCTCAGGAGCTTCTTCGTCCGCCACGAGACCGCCGCCAATGCCGTCGCGCTTCTAGGGGTGACGATGCTCCTGGCCTCGGTGTATGTCGCCAGCGGTTACTATGCCGATATTCTGGCGTGGGTGAGTGCGAATCCGCTGCCTCATGTTCTTGTACTCGGTGCGGTGACCCTGGTGGGGTCTGTGCTGATCCTCTCCCTGATTTGTCTCGGCTTCTCCGAACACACCCACGAGCACAGGACGTGCGCCCATTCCTTTCGCGGTCGCGGCCGGAGCCGGGCACTGTTGCCCGCGCTGCATGCCTGGGTCGGCCACATGGGCATGAACCCGCGCTGGCGTGAGGCTCGTCAGCCGCAGAGGTGATCCCGGGAGCGGAAGCCGGGGTGCCGTGATTCCGCAGCGGGAAGGGTATTGAAAGGGTCGGCGAGCCTGGGCGCGCCGGCCTTTTTCGTCGTCCGTCCTCCATGTTCGTTGTCCCACCCCCCCCACATTACCACCCTTTTTCTAAGTGTCGGAATGGGGTAGACAGGACCGATGCGTACCCTCCACCACCTCTGGCTCTCCGCTCAGTCCCGAAAGGTCCGGATCGTCCTGGCCGAAAAGAAACTGGACTTCGAACTGCTCATGGAGCGCGTCTGGGAGCGACGGCCGGAGTTTCTGGCGCTCAATCCCGCCGGTGAGGTTCCGGTCCTGGTGGACGAGGACGGTACCGTCGTCTCCGATTCCGGCGTAATCTGCGAGTATCTGGAAGAGTTGCACCCCGAACCGTCCCTGCTGGGCCAAAATGCCCGCGTGCGGGCCGAGGTGCGGCGGCTGGTCACCTGGTTCGACGGCAAGTTCAACCGGGAGGTCACCCGGAATCTGGTGGGAGAGAAGATGATGAAGCGTCTGACCGGCATCGGAGAACCCGACTCCCGGGCCATTCGTGCCGGACACGTCAACATCCATGCCCACATGGACTATGTGGCCTGGCTGGTGGACCGCCGTCGCTGGCTGGCCGGGGATTTCTTCTCGCTGGCCGATATCGCCGCGGCGGCCCATTTTTCGACCCTGGACTATATCGGCGACGTGCCCTGGGACCAGCATATGGGAGCCAAGGACTGGTACGCCCGACTGAAATCCAGACCCAGTTTCCGAGCCATTCTGAAAGACCTGATCCCGGGGGTCCCCCCGGTCCGCCACTACGAAAATCTCGATTTCTGATCCCCCCGGACAACCCGGCAATTTCGACCGGCCTACTGCTCCCACCACCAGGCAATCCTTGCCCCCGGATCAATCCGGACCGGGCCAAGACAGGATAACTCCCTGATATTCCGCTTCTTTGGGACCCTCCCAGAATCTGGCATCCTTCTTGCTGCAAGATGTCTGCGGAATTGCGCAGAGGCCAGCCCCGTCTGACCCCGGTGCAGCGCCGTACCACAGCGGAGCGGAAACCATGAGTCTCTGGGGAGTGTTCAACGACGCCGCGCTGGCCATGACGGCTCAGAGCACCGGCCTGACCGCGGTCAGCCAAAATGTGGCCAACGTCAACACCACCGCCTACAAGGGCCTGGATGTCGAATTCAAGACCTTGATGACCGAGATCAAGGCTCCGTTCAAATTCGCCTCCACGCAACCCGTCATCCGCAACATGATCGACCGCAGTGGCACCGTGAGCGCCACGGGCCTCGATCATGACCTGGCGATCGGCGGTAACGGCCTTTTCATCGTCAACACGAAAGCGGACGGTACCGGGGAAACGCTCTACTCCCGTGACGGAAACTTCGGCACGGCGGCACCGGTGCCCGGTGCCACCCAATCCGTCCTCACCACCACCAGTGGACACACGGTCATGGGGTGGAAGGCAGACGATCGCGGCAATTTCGGAGTCGGCGGAAAGCCTGTCCCGATCCTGGCCAACGATGTCAGCGTCGTCAAGATCACGGGCAACCCGACCACCGCGGTGACCATCATCGGTAACGTCAATGCCGCCGCCACCGCACCGGCTTCGATCAGCGTGCCCATCAAGGACAATACGGGAACCGAGCAGGCCCTGACCCTGAACTGGACGCCCCCGACGACCCCGGCGGCCCCACCCGTGCCCGCCAGCCCCTGGCTGGTGGATTTCTCCGTCGCCAACGGCAAGGTGGCCACGCCGCTGCCCACGACCACCAACGTTTCTTTCAGCCTCAGTGGTCAGCTCACCTCCCCCAATCCGACACCGGTAACGATCGCCTGGGCCGACGGCACGACCAGTACCGTCAAGGTGGATCTGGGCCTGTTCACCCAGAACGCGGCCCCGACGGTCGTCAGCAACTATACCGAAAACGGCAGGAGTCCGGCCCAGTACAACATCGCCGGCATCGCGACCAAATCGGTGAAGCTACAGGCCAACGTCGATGCGTCCGCCACCACCAGGCAGACCCTGTCCATGCCCATAAACGACACCAAGGGCACCCTGCAGAGCCTGGTGATGAACTGGGAGCCCGATAAGAACAATACCTGGAAGCTCAACATGCAGGTCGGCAATCACCAGGGTGTCGTCGCCCAGCCGGGTGCCGGAAACACCGACATCGCCTCTCCCGGTATCACCCTGACCCCTTCCTCCTGGGCGGAGCCCGGCAAGGTCGACTTTCAGGACTCCCTCGGCAACGCCTTCACCGTCACCCTGGCCGGAGGGGAGAGCCTCGCCACCGTTGCCAGCCTGATCAATACCGCCGCCGCCACGGCCCTGCCGGCTCCGGCCATCATCAGCGCCAGCGTTCCCGCTCCCGGAAATCTGAACATCGCCACCACCAGCCCGACCGGATTCACCATTCTGGGGGCCACGAGCACCAACGAGGCGGTGAGTTCCCTCGGTCTCCCCTATGGCAATACCGTTACCTTCGACAGCAAGGCCAATCTGACATCATCCAAGCTTCTGCCCGTAAATATCACGTGGGCAGATGGGACAAAATCGACCATATCGGTCGATATCAGCAAGGTTACCCAGTATTCCGGAAAAACAATCGTTGACAACATCGCCCAGGACGGCAAGGAACCGGGACAGTTCAACAAGAGTTATTTCGATTCCAAGGGCGTACTGTATTACAGCTACAGCAACGGACTGATGAAGCCAATGTACAAAATACCACTGGCGACGTTTCCCTCGGTCAACAATCTTGAACAGCGCAACGGAACGGTGTTCGCCGAAACGGAGCTATCCGGCGGACCGGTCCTTGGGGCGGCCAGCACCAACGGCACGAGGGACTTCGTGATCGGTGCCGTGGAGCGGTCAAACGTTTCCCTGGAAGACCAGTTCACGAAAATGACCATCCTCCAGAAGGCCTACTCCACCAATGCTCAGGTCTTCAGCACCGCCAACGAGATGACGCAGACGGTCACGGCCCTGATCACGTAGGTGAAGGGTCATTCCAACCGCACGAAGCTCTGATACCAATCCGCGTTGATCGTGACCGATCAACGCCCTCAATCGCC
>JBKACM010000007.1:0-25498 GCA_046269335.1 Alphaproteobacteria bacterium
ATGCGCCACTCCCAGACCGTGATGAGTCAAGCCCATCTCGGTCTGGTATCATACCGCCGGTCCTTCGGTATTACCTGCGGATAGCAAGGCGTTCCCACACGTCCACCATCGCCGAGACCAGATGATCCATCTCCGCGTCGTTGTGCAGGGGGGTGGGCGTGATCCGGAGCCGCTCCTCTCCGACCGGCACGGTGGGATAGTTGATGGGCTGCACATAGATGCGGTGCCGATACAGCAGATCGTCGCTGGCCTGCTTGCAGAGGGCGGCGTCCCCCACCATCACCGGAACGATGTGGCTCACGGAACTTGCCATCACCGGCAGGCCGCGTTCCCGCAGTCGCCGTTTCAGGGTTTCGGCGCGCTCCTGATGGCGCTCGCGAATCGCGTGATCGGCCTTCAGGTGACGAACGCTGACCAGGGCCCCAGCGGCCACCGCCGGAGGCATCGAGGTGGTGAAGATGAAGCCGTTGCCAAAGCTGCGCACGAAATCGATCAATGCCGTCGATGCGGTGATGAAACCGCCGACCACGCCGATGGCCTTGGCCATGGTGGCCTGATAGATGGTGATCCGCCCGAGTTGGCCATCCCGCTCGGACACGCCGGCCCCGGTTGGGCCGTACATTCCCACCGCATGGACCTCGTCGATGAAGGTCATGGCGTTGTGGCGCTCGGCCACGTCGCACAGGTCGGATATGGGGGCGATATCGCCGTCCATGGAATAGACCGACTCGAATGCCACCAGCTTGGGATGATCCTTGGGATATTTTCCCAGAAGCTGGTCCAGATGGTGCGGATCATTGTGGCGGAAGATTTCCTTGGGGGCCCGGGAGTGGCGGACTCCCTCGATCATGGAATTGTGATTCCCGGCGTCGGAAAACACCACCAGGTCCGGTATCTTCGACCCCAGCGTACCCAGGGTGGTCATGTTGGCGACGTAGCCCGACGTGAACAGAAGCGCCGACTCCTTGCCGCACCACGAAGCCAGTTCCTGCTCCAGCAGCACATGATGATGGTTGGTGCCGGAGATGTTGCGGGTTCCGCCGGCACCGGCACCGCAGGTGCGGATGGCTTCCGCCATGGCGTCCAGCACCTCCGGGTGCTGGCCCATGCCGAGATAGTCGTTGGAACACCAGATGGTGATCTCCTCGACCTGCCCGTCCCGATGGTTCCACGCCCGCGGGAAAGCCCCGACGATGCGCTCGATGTCGGCAAAGACGCGATAGCGGCCGTCACGCTTCAACTCTTCTAGCCGCTGCGCAAAATACCCCTCGTAGTCCACGCGGCCAACCCTCCCGGCGACTGATCCCACCGCGCCCAATAATGACGAGTCCGTGTCACAAGGAAAGAAGAAAAGCGCCTCCGTATGGGAGGATTGCATCAAGGATTCTTTTCAAAACAAGATTTCGTGGTGTCATCGGTGGTTCGCGCAAATCCTAGATCAAGAACAGATTGACATCGACGAACGCTGGTGCAGGGGACCGGGTGGCGCGGGCCATACCGTCTGTGCCTATTTTAAACCGTTGGTTAAAACATCTGCATGGCGGCATAACGCAAACTCGTGCCCGGAAAACCGGATGCGGCACTCTATCTCGGCATAGGCTTCTTCCTCGTCCATCACATGGCCAGCCTCAATCGCTGCTATGCCCTCCTGGACTTTCGCTCGCGTTTCAAGGAACTCCGCAGCATCCTCAATCGAGAGTTTCTGAATATGAACGGCGTAAACGGCTCCCGCCTCGCTCCCTTCGAGCGCGGCCGAGAATTCTCGCGGTAGTCTGTCGCCTTGGATGGCCAGTATGACGTCGTCACGCACGTCGGTAACCTCCACTGCAATCACACTGGCATTCTACATCACCGGCCCCATTCCGTGCCATCATCCCGTGTCTCTGTGGGAATTCAGGTTACGGCATGGCCTTCAGCTTGAAGTAGGCGAAGACCACCATGCGCAACAGGAGCCAGCCGTGGCGGAAGCGGGAAATCTGGGTCTCGCCGTAAACTCTGGCGGCGTAGCGGATCGGGATTTCGGCGATCTTCAGGTTGAGTTTGGAGGCACCGAAGATCAGGTCGAAGTCTCCGAACGGATCGAAATCCCCGAAATAGGAACGATTGGCCGCGATCCGGTCATAGTGCCGCTTGCGCAGAACTTTGGTGCCGCACAGGGTGTCGGTGAAGCGCTGGTTGAGGAGCCAGGTGAACAGCACGGAAAACCCGTGATTGGCGATGCGGTTGAGCAGGCGCATTGCATCCTGTTCCATGGGATAGACCAGACGCGAGCCGTTGATGAATTCCCCCTTGCCAGAGGCCAGAGCCTCGAAGAACTTGGGCAGGTCTTCGGGCGGAACCGTCATGTCGGCGTCTAGGATCATCAGGACCTCGCCGCTGGCGTGGGCGAACCCCTTGCGCACCGCGTCTCCCTTGCCCCTGCCGTCCTGGCGCAGGACCTTTATGTCCCGATCCGGGTAGGCCTGCATGACCCGTTCGATTTCCTCGTAGGTGCCGTCCCGGCTGTTGCCCTCCACGAACAGGATCTCGATATGCCCGCAGAAGGCGGGCAGCCTTTGGACGATGGCCTCGATGTTGCCGCGCTCGTTGCGACAGGGCACCAGGACGGTGGCCGATTCCGGCTTGGGCTCGGTGAACCGGGGGCGAGCCACCAGATAGTTGCGCAGACACAGGGTGCGGATGCCGGGCAAGGTGCCGAGAAAGCGGTTGACCAATCTTCCCAGCCCGAACAGCGACACGGGAACGAGCTGCCGCCAGTCCTCCCGTACCGGCTCGAAGTCGGCGAGGCGGACCAGGTTGGCGATATCCTCCGGGCGCAGCCAGTTGGTTTCGGCCTCCGGCAGGCGCAGGCCGGCTTTTTCGGCCAGGCTCAGGACGGGTTCCCACAGGTAGTTATGGTAGGTGATGATCAGCGACGTATCCGTGTGACAGAGCCGATGCAGGCTGGCCAGGGTAGACTGGCAATCCTCCAGCATGCCGATGGTATCGGCCAGAACGATGACGTCGAACGGACCCTCCAGGGTATCGAGGACGGCGGGATCCTCGATGTCTCCGACCACGAATTCCAGATGGGGAAAATTCCGCCTGGCGATTTCAATCATGCGCGGAGACAGATCCACGCCAACGCCCCGGGCAGGGCGTATCTCCGAAAGCAGACGTCCCGTACCGCATCCGACCTCCAGCACCTTCAGCCCCTCGGGGATCAGAAAGCGCAGATAGCGATACTCGTCGTCATGGAAGGCACGGTTACGCGCCAAGAAACCATCCCGCCGGTCCGCCCACCGGTCGGCGAGTTCCCGCAGCGCTTTCTTGCGTCGTTGCTGCGGCAACGCCTCTCCGTGTCGTTGCGGTGATGGTGGAGGATGCTGCAATAGAGGCCTTCCCATGTTGACGTCCAAACCCTTCGACCCCGGCACTGTCTCCAAAGCAGTCCCTCTCTGTCAAGAAAACCTCACCGAACCGGACGATCCGAACGGCTGTCATGATAATTTAAGATTGCTTATTGTCGAATCACGGTGCAGTTAATATTTCAGGCAGGCAGGCTTGGTTTCGTAACGTCGGTGCCGGAACGTCCCTCCGGATTCGCCGCGTCGACAGGGGGGTCCCGTCCGGATGACAAGGAAGCTCTATTCCGCGGAAAGACGTCTGCTCGAACAGGGCAGAGTCGGGCCCGGTTCCGCCCCCGTCTCTCCGCTGGGACCGGGCGACGGTGAAATCCTGGCCGCCATTCTGGGACTCAAGGCGGATCTCAAGGCTCTTGCCGTCACCGTCGCCGCCGGGAGTGGACCTGTCGCCGTCGCCCGCGTCGCCTCCGAGGAAGCGCGGCCCGCCCCGGCCCCGGTAGCGGAGAATTCGGCCCCGGTGGAAAAGGGCAACTGTTCCACGGTTCGCGAGGCCGAGGTGCTGCTGTTGAGGACCGAGTTGCAGGAACTGGTCCAGAACATCCAGGAGACCAAACAGGAAATCGCCGCCCTGCGTCCTCCCTCCAGCCACGACGATCGCCTAGTCGTGGTCAGCAACGAACTGGACGCCGTGGTGGCCGCGACCGAGGCGGCGACCGACGAGATACTCGGTTCCGCCGAGCAGATTGATGCCCTGGCGTCCCGGATTCTGGCTCAGGAGGTGGACGCCCATACCCGACAGGTGGCCGATGAGATCAAGGAAAAGGTCATCGCCATTTTCGAGTCATGCAACTTTCAGGACATAACCGGCCAGCGCATCACCAAGGTCGTCAACACCCTCAAGTACGTGGAACAGCGAATTGAGGCGATGATAGAAATCTGGGGTCGCGAGAGCTTCGAAGTCCTGCCGGTTCGCTCTGGCCACGCCACGCTGGAAGAGGAGGACCCAGATGCCAAGCTGCTCAATGGTCCTCAGCTTCAGGCGGCAAGTCAGGAGGATATCGACAGTCTTTTCAATTGACGCGAGCAATACGGTGCCCGAACGAAGGGATGGTGGTGAGGAATGGGTATCACGGTGGGAAACGCGCTGACTTTCGAGGAGATGTTCAATACGGCCCGCAAACACCAGGACGAAGGCGAGTTCGTCGAGGCGGAGGAGATATACCGCAGGCTCCTGAAGGTGGACCGGGACCCGATGGCCATCAACTACTATCTGGGTCTTGCGCTGCTGGCGACGCGGCGGGCGGAGGAGGCTCTGCCGCATCTGCAGACGGCCATGAGGGTGGCGGAGGAGAGCGGAGCGACCGATCGGGTCAAGAACACCATCAGTCTTCAGGTGGCGAACGCCGTGTTTCCGGGAACCGGCTACTACCAGATCATCGAAAAGCTCGGGGCCGAACTGAAGCCGCGCGGCTACCTGGAAATCGGCGTGAATACCGGCGTATCGCTGGCGTTGATCAAGGCTCCGGCGGTGGCGATCGGAGTCGACCCGGAACCCAGGGTGGCGCATCTCAACGACAATGCCGTGGTCTATCCGCTGACCAGCGACGCCTTCTTTGAACAAGGCCTGGTCGCGCGGAATCACCCGGGGTTCAAGCTCGACCTGGCTTTCATCGACGGGCTGCACGCCTTTTTCCAGGTGCTGAGGGACTTCATCAACATCGAGGCCATGGCCGAGAAAAACGCCATTGTCCTGTTGCACGACATCTATCCGCCCACCCGCTGGTCGGCTTCCCCCACTCACAACGGTGGCCACTGGGCCGGAGACGGCTGGAAGATTTTCTTCTTCCTCCATCGGCTGCGTCCGGACCTGGAATTGTCGCTGATCCGGGCGCATCCGACCGGGCTTGGGGTGGTACGACACCTCAATCCCGCCGATACGGTGCTGCGGGAGCACTATGGGGCGGTGGTGGCGGAGGCGGCCGGGATGGACTACTCCTATTTCGAGACCTATCTGCCGGAAATCCGGGTCGTGGATCACATCGAAGACGTGGTTGACTTCGCCGGCTGGCGGGGTTGGGAAGCGTGACGGCGAACCCCGACTGATGTCGCCACGGCCGTTCGCAAGCTATCGCGACCTCGCCGGCGGCGTCGTTCCTCGGGCGCCGCTCGCCTTCATCTGGATGTTCCTGCGCCATCTGTTCCCGTGGAACGTGGCCGCCCTGGCGCTGTCGGCCATGGCCGCCATGGCCCTTATGGGCATGGAGCCGCTGGCCCTCAGCCATCTGGTGCAGGCCTTGCAGGAGGGAAACTCCACCCCGCCGGGGGCTTGGTCGCCGGACGTGACCCTGTGGTTCGTGGCCCTGGGGGGGCTGTGGGTGGTCTCCGCCCTGTTCAACCGGGTGAGCGAGTACGTGGACCTGCGCACCGTACCCGCGCTGCGGGCGGCGGTGCAGGCCTATCTGTACTCGTACCTGATGGAGCACGCCCCCCGGTTCTTCCACGAGAACTTCGCCGGCCACCTGAGCCAGAAGATCCGGCAGGCTCCGGAATCCGCGGCTACGCTTTTGTCCATCACCATGCACGATGCGGCGCGTATCCTGGTGATTCTCGGTATCGGCCTCGGACTGTTGGCCGCTTCTCATCCGGGTTTCGCGGTGCTGCTGGTGGGGTGGACGGTACTATTCCTGAGCAGCTCGGTTCTGTTCTCCCGCCGTTGCGTCCGGCTGTCTCGAAGGCTTTCCGATGATGCCGCCATGGTTGGTGGACGACTGGTGGACTCGGTCACCAATGCCGATCTGGTTCGCTCCTTTGTTGGCATGGTTTACGAACGTCGACTGCTGTCCCTGGCCCTGGGAGAGGAGCAGAAAAGTGGCGAAGCCCTGCGGCGCTTTCTGATCCTCATGCGCCTGGTTCAGTTCAATGCCACCTTGCTGTTTCAGATTCTGCTGGTGGGTCTGTCGGTGTCCGAGGTCATGGCCGGAAGAATGAAGCCTGGCGACTTCGTCATGGTGTTCTCCCTCTCCAATCTGGTCGCCGGGAACGTATGGGGGCTTTCCAATCGTCTGTTCGACTGGTTCGAGCACGTGGGCAATCTGACCGAGGCCATCGAGCTGATCACCCGCCCCCATGAAATCGTCGATCCTCCCGGGGCCAGGTCCTTGCGTATCGATGGCGGCAGGGTGGAGGTACGGGGCCTGCATTTCGCCTACGCCGACGGCACCCGGGTGTTCACCGGTCTGGATCTTTCGATCCGGGAGGGCGAGAAGGTGGCGCTGGTCGGGCCTTCGGGGGCCGGAAAGAGCACCCTGGTCCGTCTGCTCCTGCGTCATTACGAACCGCAGCGGGGAGGTATTTTCATCGATGGCCAGGACATCGTCACCGTCACCCTGGACAGCCTCAACCTGACCATCGCCGAGGTGCCGCAGACACCCGGGATGTTCCACCGTTCTCTCCGGGACAATATCCGCTATGCCCGCCCGGAGGCCGGGGACGAGGAGGTGATCGCGGCCGCGATCAAGGCCGACTGCCATGAGTTTATCGAGAAGCGTGCCGGCGGCTATGACTCCCTGGTGGGGGAGCGTGGCGTGCGGTTGTCCGGGGGAGAACGCCAGCGGGTGGCCATCGCCCGCGCCTTCCTGAAGGACGCGCCGATCCTGATTTTGGACGAGGCTACCTCGTCCCTGGATTCCGAGACCGAGCATCGTATCCAGCAAGCCCTGTGGCGGCTGATGGCTGGGCGCACGGTGATCGCCATCGCGCATCGGCTGTCCACCATCACCGGCATGGACAGGGTGTTCTATCTGGACCGGGGCCGGATCGTGGAGCAGGGCTCCCATGCCGAGCTGCTGCGTCTTGGGGGAGCCTACGCCAGGCTGTGGAACCGCCAGGTTGGCGGGTTTCTGCCTGAGGTAATCGGGTGAAAATAGGGACAGGGCGTTATGTCTGGGTAAAAAGGGAACAATTGGCTGGCTTGCGCGCGAACGATCGCGCGGGTGCTCATCGCGGTCTGGTATAATCGGGTTTGCCAAACCTTCGATCCTTGGATATAAGGTACGCCCCTTTTCCGGAGCGGTAACATGAAGAAGGACATTCACCCCGATTATCACGAAATCAACGTCGTGATGACGGACGGGAGCGAGTTCACCACACGTTCCACCATGGGCAAGGCCGGGGCGACCATTCGCCTGGACATTGATCCGAAGTCCCATCCGGCGTGGACCGGTGTGCATCGGCTGATGGACAGTGGGGGCCAGCTTGCCAAGTTCAACAAGCGGTTTGCCGGCTTCGGCATCAAGAAGTGACGGCTGGTGTGAAATCCGATTCGGGCGCATGATCCCGGGGATGTCGTTCTTTTGATGTCCCCCATGTTGCGTGCGTGGGGTTTTTTCTGCTATGACCTATGGCCGGGTGCCGCGCCTCCCTGGGATGGTGCCGGTCGTTCCTTGATTTGACTCATGGGCCGGCCGGTACGGGCCCGTGCGGCGCTTGAGCGTTACCGTCTCGGCATGGACTGACCAACAAGTCAGTTCATGCCGAGACGGTATGAGGGGGCGGCGGTTGCTTCGTGGCGCTTGAACGTGGCAGGTCGGAACTTCCTGGCCTGCGTATGAGACGGAAACTGCGGCGGCCATCATGGCAGGGGAACGGGCGGACACTAGCTTCGAACTGTTCGTCCTCGGGCGGCGAGGATGGGAGTTGCTGGCACGCTACCCGGATCGGGATCGGGCCGGAGCCTATGCTTATGCCAAAAGCCTGGAGGAGCAGGGCAAGGCGGCCAAGATCGTCCGCGAGGTCTTCGTCGCCGCCACCAATCAGAGCGAAGAGAACACCGTCTATCTCAGCCGCAACCTGATCGAGGCCCAGGCTGCGCTGGCCCGCTCGGCCCCCTCCGCGGGACGGCGGGGCGGCGTGTACGACGACTATACGACTCCCGCCGGGGGCACCAGTTCGGCGGCTGGCGGTGGCAAGGGGTTCGCCCCCATCGTGCGTGGGCCAAAATCCGGCGTCGATCTGATGTTTCGTGCGGTCGGCATCGGTCTGACCAGTCTCGTGGTGGCCGGGTTCGCCACGGTCCTTGCCTCCATGGTTCTGGGCCAGATGTCCACCATGGGCTATGGCGTGTCCTCCTCCAGCTATTCCACGACCCAGTTCGCGGTGTTTCTGGGCACCTTCACCCTGACGTCGATTCCGTTGCTGCTGGCCTTCATCGGACTGTCCGACGCGCCGAATGCCGGGAGTGTCAGAAACAGCCAGTCGTCAGGACCCTCCTGGTGGGAGCGGTTCAGCCTGACCCGTGATTCCGATTTGGCTCTTGGCCTCGGGGGCCGTGGCGACGGTGACAAGGATGCCGTCATTCTGGATCTTTCCCAGCCTCTTCCCCTGGAGGCCGAAAAGGCGGCGGAGAAGGAGGCGGCACTCGAACCTGTGCCGGAGCCCGAGCCCACCTTGGATCCGCTCTCGGTCCTGCAACAGCAGCTCGCCGAGGCCGAACAGGCGGAAAAGGCCGAACAGGAGAAGCAGTCCCTGGAAGGCCCGAGCATGGAGAAAGGCCGGGCGGCGATCATGAAGTTTGCCGGCGGTGCCCTCTCCGCTCTGAAGGGTGCCCAGGCGCAACTGGATCCGTACAGCAAGTTCGGGGCCGATCTCATGATCGCGGGTGCCGCCGATGCCATCGCCAACGAGAGGAAACTCGAAGGGGCACAGCGTCGAAAGCTGCTTCAGGAGACGCTGGAAGTGCTGGGTACCAAGCGAAATCTGGCGCAAAGCTTCTGCGACAAGCTGGAGGAGTATCTCCAGACGCCCCGCTATCTGGCCATGATCCAGGCCGGCAGTAACGCCATGCATCGGGTGCTGGAAAACGGCGACGCACCCTATGATGACCTGCTGCATGCCATGAAGGACTGGAACGCCCCGACTTCGACCAGCGCCACGCCCAGCATCATCACCGTCATGTTTACCGATATGGTGGGCTCCACCAACATCACCCAGACGCGCGGGGATGACAGCGCCCAGATTCTGGTGCGGACCCACAACACCATCGTCCGGGCCGCCCTGCGGGACTTTGCCGGCCGGGAAATCAAGCATACCGGGGACGGCATCATGGCCTCGTTCAACTCCGCCTCCAATGCGGTGGAGGCCACCGTCGCCATTCAGCGGGCGGTCCTGTCGCAGCCCAAGGAGCTTGGTCTGCGCCTGCGCATCGGTCTGAACGCCGGAGAGCCCATCCAGGAGGAGAACGATCTGTTCGGGACCACCGTGCAGCTTGCGGCCAGAATCTGCGCCAAGGCCGATCAGGACCAGATTTTCGTCTCCAACGTCGTCCGCGAGTTGTCCTCTGGCAAGCAGTTGCGCTTTGCTCCGAAGGGACTGTTCGAGTTGAAAGGGGTGACGGAACCGCAGCCCCTGTATGAGGTTCTGTGGCAGGATTCGGCTGGTGCGGCGGCCGGTGGTGGTGGCGGTGGCGGTGACTCCGACCCGGCCGTCGATGCCGCGCACATGCCCTTGTCGGCAGCCCGGGCCCAGCGGGCCGCGACCCAGCAGCCGGCGGCGGTGGCGGTGGCGGTGGCGGAGGCCGGGGCCGGGGCTCGCCCGCCGTCCCTGGCGGCGAAGGTGGCCGCGACCCAGCAGGCTCTGTCCGGGCGGCAACCGGGCCGTGCCGGGGAAAATGGGAAATCGTAGGACGGGTGGTTCGTGTCGAGGGAGCGGATGCGGGAACGGGGGGATCGGAAGCGGGGTATGGATTCCGGTGGAGGGTGCGGTCGCCGCGCCCTGGCGTGGCTTGCCCTTCTTTCCCTTATTTTCAATCTGCTGCTGCCTGCGGCCCAGGCCTTGGCCCGTCCGGAGGCTTCGCGCGCCGGCTGGGCCGATACCGAGATTTGTCATGCCGGCAGTCCGGCCCCTTCCTCCAGCCGGAAACAGGGACAGGAACAGCGGGGCTCGTCTTCCTGTCCGCTGTGCGTGCCGCTGTGCTGCCAGGGCGTCGCGCCCCCGACTCTGACCGAGACCACCGCCCTGCCGCTGCCGGGGCCGGCCCGATTCTCCGGTTTCGTCCCTGCGCCGGACTTCCATGCGCGGCGTGACGTCGTCACCCTGCCGCCTTTTTCACGCGGTCCCCCCTCCCTGTTCTGAACGGCAACCGTCTGTCTTGACGCTCTCGCTCCCGCTTGCGGCTCCGCGCTTGGGCGTCGGTCAACTTTACCGTCTGGAACACAGGGATCGTACATGTCCAATTCTCATCGGCATCGACTGGGTGCCGCCTTCTGTCTGTCTGCCGTCACGATGACGTTTCCCGTCTTGAACGCGCGGGCTGAGAAAAACGTCGCCGCCACCGTCTTGCCGGAAATGGTGGTCACCGGCACCCGTGAGGGCGAGGCCAGGGCGGAGACGCCCGCTTCGGTCAGCGTGCTCAAGGGCAATACCCTGGAGTCGGTCAAACCGGCCCATCCTTCGGAAGTCATGAACCGGGTGCCCGGGGTCGTCGTCATGCCGACCACCGGGGAAGGATCGATCGTCGGCATTCGTCAGCCGTTCGGGACCAGCCCGGTCTATCTGTATCTTGAGGACGGTATTCCGACCCGGGCCACCGGATTTTTCAACCACAATGCTTTGTACGAAGTGAATCTGCCTCAGGCCGGGTCGATCGAGATAACCCGGGGACCCGGTACCGCCCTACAGGGATCGGATGCCATCGGGGGTGTCGTCAACGTCCTGACCCGGGCCCCGTCGGCCAGGTTCGAATCCAGCGTCACCGCCGAGGGCGGGTCCTACGGCTGGGTGCGGGCCCTGGCCACCGTCAGCGACAGTTGGGGGGATCTGGGGGCCCGGGGCGATCTCAATCTGACTCATACCGACGGTTGGCGTCACAATACCGGCTATGATCGTCAGAGTTCTACTCTTCGGGCCGATCTGGCAACCTCCGGCGACGCTACCTTGAAAGCGGTGGTGAGTGTCACCAACATCGATCAGCAGACCGGGGCCAACAGCACCCTGTCGCGATCCGACTACGACAACAATCCCAGGGCCAACAATACGCCCATCGCCTTTCGCAAGGTGGAGGCCCTGCGGGCCTCGGTGGAGTGGGAGAGGGAGGACGACAAGGCGTTGGCCAGTCTCACCCCTTATGTCCGCTACAATCGGATGCAGTTGCTGCCGTCCTGGCAGCTCAGCTATGACCCGGTGATCTACACCACGGCCAATGCTTCGCTGGGTCTTCTGGCCAAGTACCGTCGGGATTTCGAACCCTGGCGTACCCGGCTGGTGGGCGGTATCGACCTTGATTACAGCCCCGGATTTCGCGACGAAAACAGGATCACCACCACCAGGTCCGGCAGCGTCTTCACCGGCTATGACATATCGCAAAAGCTGTATAGCTATGACGTGACGTTCTCGCAGACGTCACCCTACCTCCACGCCGAGATCTCGCCGGTCCCGAACCTCCGCCTCACTTCTGGTCTGCGCTATGACGCCCTCCAGTACGACTATGACAACCGCCTGGACAGCGGGGCGTTCAATTCCGGCTTCGGTACCTTCTCCCGCCCGGCCAGCACCACCCGTTATTTCTCGCATCTCTCGCCCAGTGTCGGGGCTACCTACGCCGTCCTGCCCACCCTCAATACCTTTGCCAGCTACAAGCAGTCTTTCCGCTCTCCGCAGGAGGGGGATCTTTTCCGTCAGGGCAGCAATCTCGACTCCATTCACCTGAAACCGATCACGGTGAACACCTACGAGATTGGAGTCCGGGGTCCGGACAAGGGGGACCTTGTCTGGGAAGTATCGATGTATCGCATGATCAAGCAGAATGACATCCTTACCCTCAACACCGGCGTGGCTCCGACCGCCACCAACAACGGCAAGACTCACCACACCGGTATCGAGGCCGGTGTCGGCTGGCGGTTCCTGCCCGAGTGGCGACTGGGTGCCAATGGCGGCTATGCCGAGCACACCTACAAGCGCTGGGTTACCGGCACCAGTACCGATTACGGCGGCAAGGAAATCAAGAGTGCGCCCAGGGTGGTCACCAATCTGACCCTGGGGTGGGAACCCAAGGCATTCCTGGCCGGAGCCAGGGTTGAGGCCGAGTGGACCCATCTCGGCAAGTATCAGGAAGATGACGCCAACACCGCCAGCTATGGCGGACACGATCTCTTCAATCTCAGGGGGGGCTATGCCATCACCGACGGTTTCGAGCTGTTCGGACGGGTGATGAATCTGTTCGATACCCGGTGGGCCACGTCGGCGCAGCTCTCCGGAACCCAGGAACAACTCGTTCCCGGCATGCCCCGCACCTTTTACGCCGGCGGTACGGTGAGGTTCTGAAGATGAGAAAACGGCTTCTGGTTTTGCTCACGGCTTGCCTCCTGTCCGGGTCGGTCCTGGCCGGCGAGGGGCATGGCCCTTCCCATGGTTCCAAGGCGGTCTGTGGCGAGCCCGCCTTGCGCTGTGCTACGACAGCTACCCCCACCTTCGGTCCGGACGGTCGGTTATGGCTGGCCTGGGCAGCGGGTGGACAGGTGCTGGTGGCTTCCTCTACCGACCGGGGGGCCAGCTTCGGTCCCCCGGTGCAGGTGACGGAAGATCCCGCCGTCATCGACGACGGTGGCGAGGCCAGGCCCAGGATAGCGGTTCTTCCCGATGGGGTTCTGGTGGTCGTCTGGTCGGTGCGCCACGAGCAGGCCTATGACGGAACGGCGATGGTGGCACGATCCGCCAATGGGGGGATGAGCTTCTCGAAACCGATGCCTCTGGTCATCGAAGAGAAACCCACAAGCCAACGTTTCGTGTCGCTGCTGGTTGCCAGCACGGGCCGGCTTTATGCCGTCTGGATCGACAAACGGGCCGTAAAGGCCGCGACGGCCATCGGCAGTCCTTATGCCGGAGCCGCGTTGGCCCTGGCCTGGTCGGACGACAGCGGGGGCAGCTTTGCCCACGGCCGCATCCTGGCCGATCATTCCTGTGAATGCTGCCGTGTGGCGATGGCCCTGGGCCGCGATGACGTGCCGGTGCTCCTGTGGCGGCACATCTTTCCTCCCAATCTCCGCGATCATGCCGTGATGCGGGTGCCGACAAGTGGCGTCGGCGGAGCGGAGGCGTCTCCCCTGCGCGTTGCTGTCGATGACTGGAGCACGGACGCCTGTCCCCACCACGGACCGTCATTGGCGGTGGATGCCGCCGGAACCTGGCACGCGGCCTGGTACACCGCCGGCAAACGGCGGCAGGGGTTGTTTGTCGCCCACTCCGGGGACGGCGGGCGGAGCTTTTCATCTCCCCTGGAGTTCGGTGATCCGAAACAGGCCCCTTCCCATCCCTTTCTGTTGGCTGCGAAAGGCCGCCTGTGGCTGGTCTGGAAGGAGATTTCCAGCGTCGGCGTCGATATCCGGCGAATGGTCTCCGCCGATGGCGCTCGGACCTGGTCCGCCCCCGGAACGGTGGCCACCACCACCCAGGCCTCCGACCATCCGCTGTTGATAAGCGACGGAACTTCGGTTTTTCTTTCCTGGATGACGCGGGCCGAGGGATATCGCCTGATCCCTCTGGGGGAGGAACGATAGGAATGAAGTGGATACTGTGGAGATTCCTGCTGCGGATGTCGCTGGTGGTGCTCCTGGGTCTCGTATCGCCGGCCACGGCGGCCGAAACCAAGCCGTTTTACCGGGACAGTTACAAATCACTGGTCGCTGCTCATGTCGGACAATCTCTGGTCGTGCATTTCTGGTCGTTGACGTGCATGCCGTGTCTGGTCGAAATGCCGCGATGGGGCGCTCTGGTCCAGAAACGACCGGATCTGAAACTGGTCATGGTCAGCACCGACTCCATTGATGACGCTCCCCGGATTGCCGGCAAACTTCAGCACTACGGTATCGGTGACGTGTCCTCCTACGCCTTCGCCGACCCGTTTACCGAACGGCTGAATTACGAGGTCGCTCCGGATTGGCGGGGAGAGGTGCCCCGGACCATCCTCGTTGGACGTGACGGTATCACCGAGACTATCAGTGGAATGGTGCCCGAGGCGTTCGTCATCGATTGGCTGGACTGGCAGAAGGACAATGATGAGCGACGGCGTGGCGCAGCCGGCGGAAAATAGTGGGGCGGCTGCTCTGGTATGGAAGGAGCAGCGGTGGCGGCCGGTGCTTCTTGCCGCCGCCGTGCATCTGGCGGTGGCGCTGGCCGCCGTTATTCTTCCAGCCAGGATCATGACATTTTCCCCTCCGCCGCCACCGGTACAAAGCGTGGAGTTGGTGATGTTGGAGACTCCGTCCCAACCCGTCTCCGGGCCGCTACCGGAACGGCAGCCGGACACGGCCCTCCTTTCGACACCGGTCGTCGTTGCGCCCGTACCCAAAGCGGCCCCCGTGCCGAAGCCGCGTCCGCTGGTTCCGTCCCGTCCGGTTTTCCGATCGGCGACAATGGCTCCCGCACCACATCCCCTCCCGTCCCCGGTGGAAACTTCCGCGATGCCCCCGGTCAGCGAGCCGACGGCGGTTCCGCCGATGGCCCCGGTTCTGGCGGCTTCGGCTCTGGACAATCCTCAGCCGAGGTATCCCCGCGCGGCACGCCAGCGCAACATGAAGGGTGTCGTTCTGCTGGCGCTGGAGATTGATGAAAGCGGCTCGGTCGCTCAGGCCTTGGTTCGCAACAGTTCCGGTTTCGACCTGCTGGACCGGGCGGCTCTGGAGGGGGCGCGCCAGTGGCGCTTCAGGCCGGCCCAACGTGGCGGTCAGGCGGTAAGGTCGATGGTCGAGATTCCGGTCCGGTTCGAACTGGAAGGGTAGGGACCGTTCGGCGCTCCCCGCCCTATTCCACCGTCACGCTCTTGGCCAGATTGCGCGGCTGATCCACGTCGGTGCCCTTCAGCACGGCGGTATGGTAGGCGAGCAACTGCACCGGGATCGAGTAGAGGATCGGTGTCACGAACGGGTCCACGTAGGGCAACGCCACGCTGTAGACGGCCTTGTCGCCCAGGCGATTGGCCCCCAGGGCATCGCTGAAGGCGATTACCCGGCCACCGCGCGCCACCACTTCCTGAAGGTTGGAGGCGGTCTTTTCAAACAGCGCGTCGGAGGGGGCCAGGACGATCACCGGTACGCTCTTGTCGATCAGGGCGATCGGTCCGTGCTTCATCTCGCCGGCGGCATAGCCCTCGGCGTGGATGTACGAGATTTCCTTGAGCTTCAGAGCGCCTTCCAGGGAAATGGGATAGCTGGTGCCCCGCCCCAGGTACAGCACATCCCGCGCCACCGCCACGTCGTGGGCGATCTCGCGGATGCGGGCGTCATGGTTCAGAACCTCCGCCGCCCGGCTCGGCACTTCGGCGATGGCGCTGGAGAGCCTGGCCTCGGTGGCATGGTCGATCACCCCCCGTTGCCGGCCCAGGGCGATGCACAGGCAGGCCAGAACCGTAAGCTGGGTGGTGAAGGCCTTGGTGGAGGCTACTCCGATTTCCGGCCCGGCCATGGTGTAAAGAACGGCGTCGGCCTCCCGCGCCATGGAGCTTTCCGGCACATTGACCACGGCCATGACCTGCTGACCGCGTGCCTTGCAATAGCGCAGGGCCGCCAGGGTGTCGGCGGTCTCCCCTGACTGGGAGATGAACAGAGCCAGCCCCCCCGGCAGCAGACAGGGGGTCCGATAGCGGAATTCCGAGGCCACCTCCACCTGCGCCGGAATCTGGGCCACCTCCTCCAGCCAGTACCGCGCCACCATGCCGGCGTAGTAGGAAGTGCCGCAGGCGATGATGTCGACGCGGCTCACCGCTCCCAGGTCGATTTTTCCCTCCGGCAGGGTGATGGTACGAGTGACCGGATTGAACATGGTGTTCAGGGTGTCGCCGATGACCTGTGGCTGCTCATAGATCTCCTTGAGCATGTAGTGAGCGTACTCGCCCTTGCCGGCGAAGGCCCCGGAGACCGAGGACCGGCGCGACTCCCGCTCGACGCTCCGTCCCTCCATGTCGCGGAAGGCAACACCGTCCGGGCTCAGGACCGCCCAGTCTCCATCCTCCAGGTAGGTGATCTTCTGGGTGAACGGGGCCAGGGCCAGGGCATCGGAGCCCAGGTACATCTCACCGTCGCCATGGCCCACCGCCAACGGACTGCCTCGGCGGGCCGCTACCAGCAGGCCATCATGTCCCGCGAACAGAATGGCCAGGGCGAAGGCTCCCCGAAGCCGCTTCAACGCCTTGTGCGTCGCCTCGATCGGACTGGCTCCCTCCTCAAGATAGAGGGAGACCAGATGCACCACCACTTCGGTATCGGTCTCGCTCTCGAACCGGCAGTTCTTGCGGGTCAGCTCGGCGCGGAGTTCCTGGAAATTCTCGATGATGCCGTTGTGGACTACGGCGACCTTGTCATTGGCGTGCGGATGGGCGTTGGTTTCGTTGGGGATGCCGTGGGTGGCCCAGCGGGTATGACCGATGCCGGTACGGCCGGGGAGGGGCTGCTCGGCCAGCAATCCCTCCAGCCTGGAGAGCTTTCCCTCGGCCCTGCGGCGCTCGATCCGGCCTTCGCACAAGGTCGCCACGCCGGCCGAGTCATACCCGCGGTACTCCAGCCGCCTCAGGCCCTCCAGCAGGAGCGGTGCCGCCTGTTCCTTGCCGATGATGCCGACGATTCCACACATGCGCCGGGGTCTCCTGGGTTACTTTTTGCCTTTGTCGTGTTCCGCCTGTTTCTTGGCGCGGTGAATCGCGGCCCAGCCGGACATTTCCATCTGCGTGCCCCGCGCTACCGCCAGGGCATCGGCCGAGACGTCCCGGGTGATGACCGAACCCGCGCCGACGGCGGCCCCGGCTCCGATGGTGACCGGGGCCACCAGGGCCGAATTGGAGCCGATGAAAGCCCCGGCGCCGATATCGGTAAAGGCTTTGGTGAAGCCGTCATAATTGCAGAAGATGGTTCCGGCCCCGATGTTGGCCCCGGCTCCTACCCGGCCATCGCCGATATAGCTCAGGTGATTGACCTTGGCTCCGGCCTCCACGGTGGCTTTCTTGACCTCGACGAAGTTGCCGACGTGCGCTTCCTCGCCGATTTCGGCTCCGGGGCGGAGTCTCGCGTAGGGACCCACGATCGCTCCCCGTGCCACCGTCGTTTCCTCGAAATGGCAGAAGCCCTTGATGGTTACCCCATCGGCGACGGTCACTCCCGGTCCGAATACCACGAAGGGATGGACCACCACATCCTGTCCCAGGCGGGTGTCGTAACTGAAATGAACCGTGGACGGGTCGATCAGAGTGGCCCCCGCCTCCATGGCGGCGCGGCGCAGCCGGTCCTGGGCGATGCTCTCCGCCATCGCCAGATCCTGGCGGGAGTTGACGCCAAGACACTCGGCCTCCTCGGCCGAGACGAACCGGCACGGAGAGCCGTCGGCCCGCGCCAGGGCGACCACGTCGGTCAGGTAATATTCGCCCTTGGCGTTGTCGTTGCCGACCCGCTCCAGAAGCGCGAACAGCCGCCGCCTTTCCGCCGCCAGCACGCCGGAATTGCACAGGCCGATCCGCCGCTGGGCCGGGGTCGCCTCCTTGAACTCGACGACCGCCTCCAGCGCTCCCGTCTCGCCGTCGCCCTCGGTCACCAGACGACCATAGGCTCCGGGGTCCCTGGGCCGGAACCCCAGTACCACCACCGCCGGTTCCGGATCCTGACGGCGCGCGGCCAGGATTCGCTCCATGGTCTCGGCGGTCATCAGCGGCGTGTCGCCGTATAGAACCATCACGTCGCCGTCGAAGTCGGCCAGTGCCTCCCTGGCCTGGGCCACCGCATGCCCGGTTCCCAGACGTTCCTTCTGGATCACGCAGGCGTGGGGTTTCACGGCCTCCACCACCGCCGGCATCTCCGGCCCCGCCACTACCACCACCCGGTCGAAGCCCACTTCCTTCACCGTATCCAGGAGATGGTGCAGCATCGGCCGCCCGGCGATGGGATGCAGCACCTTGGGCAGTCGCGACTTCATCCGCGTGCCCATCCCCGCGGCCAGAATCACCGCCGCCGTCTTTCGCTTTTCCATCGATTGCCCAAGGATTACCAGCTTCGGGATCGCGAAAGGCGACCCGTTCCCATGCGGCGAGGGTGCCACATCCGGAGACGTCCCGCCAAGTCATACTTTGGCGTGTCGCCCGTCAGGCCGGCGTCAAGCTTATCTCAAGGCGACTGGCGCGGGCGCAATGAAATCATGCCGATTCAGAATCAGACCCTGAGGGGATCAGTGTGCGGCTGTCATCCGCGCAATGGCAAATACCAACCCCGCTAAGGCGACGGCCACAGTAACGTACCATGTCAGCATTTGGAAGGTTGTGGGCATACTGGAAAGCTTGCCCTTTATCTCGGCAACATCTCTGACCAAACCATCAACCTTGGTCTCAAGCATCCCAACTTCCAGGCGTTCTACTGGAGTCACGGGAGCCAATGGAACCCCTTGGCCATCAACCAGGCAAGGCCAAGAAATCCCGCAATCACCATGCCCCAAGTGAGACGAAAATCGCGATCAACCGCCTTGCGAAAATCACGATAGTCCACGCGCAAATCGCCCACGTTCCTTTGGACGTGCTCCATGCCAGCTTCCAATTTGGCTATTCGCGACTCCATGCCACCATCATGGCCATCCCCACCGCTATTTGCAATAGCGCGCTCCCGTCCGTTTTCGCCGAACGAGCCAGGGTATACCACATTCGATTCGCTGGTGCCCCCTCCTCCTATTGTGAGCGATTTTGCGCCATCAGTAACTCCCCTCCCCAGGTGGATGGCAGCCGCCCGAGGCGGTTGTGAGTCATTTGCGTCCGTGGGTAGTGGGTTTTTGGCCTCTGTCATTGTGAGATTTCCGAATCTCTTCCTCCATCAATATCCTTCAAAAGGTCAGTAAGCGCCGAGACAACGCCACGCAAGGAATCGATAGGAATACAGACTCTCGCAACCACTTTTCTGTGTATAGATTCCCCATGAGAGTAGTCACTGAAGAAATTTATCTTCACAACACTACCAGTTACCAGAGCTCCCTGATATCCATCAACGTATATATCCGGCGCTATATCTGCATTCTCCAAATCTCTACGAACAAAATCACTCCTTTCTCTGATTTTCATCGTATACCTCATGACCGCGTATTGATAAGTGTGTAATAGGTGTCGCGTTGTTTCTGCGCAACCCCGTTCGCCAGACGTCGTACCATAAAAACACGCCATACGCGACGGTAAATCAACTTCTTCTCTCCCCAAGGCTCATTACCATTCGCCGCCCGCAAATCTGTCGTCCGCGGTTGGCCTCGGCGAGATCGCCCGGGTAGAAAGGGCACGATGATTGCCCATTCTTCGTCCGTCATGTCGCTTGCATACCGCAGCCCGTCTCGTCGATACTGCGGGCGAGTGATTTCAGTCCACACCATCTTGTCGCTCCGTCTTGTGTTGTGACCAGACAGAACCACAAGCGACTGAAATCATTCAACTTAATTTTTGATCAACCCCTCTTGTACTGGATAATGAAGCCTATGCAAAAATGCAAAATACTTGTAGACGACAAAGCATTTATTATGAACATCAATACATCCGACACGACACAGTTGGATATCGTCAACCATATTCAGCATGGTCAGTTTTACGAACATGAAACAAGTCTTTTGTTCATGAGGGTATTGCGACCCGGGGATGCGGTGGTGGATGTCGGTGCCAATGCCGGGTATTTTTCTTTTCTATCCGCCGTGCGCGTCGGCAGTGCCGGCCGGGTCCTGGCCATCGAGGCCAACCCGCGTAATACCCGGCAAATTCTCGACAGCATCGACGTGAACATCGACTATCGCTTTTTCGAGAAGGCGGTGGTCACGGTGGACAATATCGCTGTGGCCGCCGAGGCTGCGGACATCATGTTCGCCACCGGCGGCGACAACGACAGCAATGGTGGCATCGTTCCCGAAAAAACGGCCCACGATACGCCGGGTGCCAACGAATTCGTCATCAAGGCAAAACCTCTCGACGCTCTCTTGCGGCACCATGGCCTTTCCCACCTGAAACTTTTGAAGATCGACACCGAGGGGCACGAGGTGGAGGTTCTGCGCGGGGCGAGATCCCTTCTGGAACGGAGCGCGGTGGACTTCATCGTCTGTGAACTCAATCTTCCCGGATTGGAGCTCCGCGGGATGACGCAATGGACCTTGCGCCACCTGCTCTCGGGCTATGGCTACGCGACATTTCTTCTCGACCACGATGGTATTTTGCCCCGGCTCGTGCCTGACGGAACGGAAATCACCCAATACTGGACCAGCAACATCCTGTTCGCCAAGGAAGAGACGATCCCTCGCTATTGGGCTAGCATCGAAAACAAGCCGGCGGCGGCCCGTCTTGTGGCGTCGGCATAAAATTCCGGTCGGACTGTACCGACGGTACGAGCCCAGGCCTCGTACCGTCGGTATCAAGCCCGCGCGGCGTCTGAGCGAAACCCGTTCCGCACGAAGTCGGAACTTCGTGCGGATGGGATTATACCAATCCGCGTTGATCGTGACCGATCAACGCCCTCAATCGCCGGCGGGGCCGTCCGGCCCCTTGGCTTGCGCGCGAACGATCGCGCGGGCGTTCAATGCGCCATTCCCAGACCGTGATGAGTCAAGCTCATCTCGGTCTGGTATTACTTCGCTGGCAGCGCCTGTAGCAGGGCGACGATGTCGGCGGAGACCTGTGGGCCGAAGCTGCGCATCGGCGTCATCACCTCATCCGGATGCCCGTTCAGGATCTTGTGCAGAGTATTCCACGGATCAACGCGGGCGACCTGGCCGATGGGCTGAATGTTGGTGATCTTGCCCCCGTCGGCACCATGGCAGCGGCTACAGATGGCCTCGTAGTAGGACTTGTACTTGGTGGGATCGCCCTTGACCTTGCCGGTGGCGCGGTCGATGAACTGATCCATGGCAATCTGGCCCTTGCTGACGAAGTTGGCTAGGTCGAGCAGATCGAGCGCATCGAGTTCATCGCCGTACTGGTGTTTTTCGCCCTTCAGCACCGTGACGATGGACGACGGGCTGGCGTCGGCCATGGCGCGGATGCCCTTGATGCCGGTGGCGTGAGTGCCGCTGCCATAGGCACCGTCGCGGCCCATGTAGTCCCAGCCATGGCATTCCTTGCACCGCCAGGTATCCTGGGGGCTGTTGGACAGCGGCCTGTCCGCCGGATAGGCCGGGTGCGAGTACTTGGGCGGAGTCCGCCTCGTTTCGCTGATCCAGTTGTCGTACAGCCTGCCGCCGCGAACGATGGAGGCCAGGATTTCCTCGGAGGGGAGTTCCTGGAGGTAGGCAACCGTGTCGGCGACCAGTTGGCTGCCAAGCACGATGGATGCCGGCATCTTGGCACCGGGATGACCGAAGAAGATCTTGTGCAGCGTCTCGTACGGGCTTTCCCGCGAGAATCGGCCGAGCGGCATGGTCTGACGCATCTCGGCACCGTCGCGGCCGTGGCAGTTGACGCAGACGGTTTCATAGAAGGCGGCGTGCTGGCGGCGGTTGCCCCGCGACAGGCCGGTCCTACGGTCGACGTACTGGGCGACGTCCACCTGGCCCCGCGTCACGAACGCCGCAAGGTCGTTCAGGTCGGCGTCCTCCAGCACTTCGTCGAAGCCGTGGTTCTTGTCCTTGAGAATCGCGACGACCTTGGCCGGGGCGGCACCCATCATGGCGCGGATGCCCTTGATGCCCGTGTAGTGCTCGCTGTCCTTCGAAAAGGCACCGTCCCTGCCTGCGTAATCCCAACCGTGGCACTCGGCGCAGCGCCAGTTCTGCTGCGGCACGCGAGCGAACGCCCCGTCGGCCGGATAGGCGGGATGGGCTGTCTTGGGGGCCCGCTTGCGGGTTTCCAGGTACCAGTTGTCGTAAAGCCGCCCACCCCGCAGAGTCGTCGACTGAATGTCCTCGGCGGAGACGCTGCTCGGCACCCCCCCGGAAACGACGGCTGCCGCAAACACGGCAACCCCGGCCTGCCAGGCCCTCGTCCAAATATTCCGCGCGATCGGCTTCATGGCCCCCTCGATGATTTGTCTCTTTATCGGTCGTTCCCAGTTTATCGGTCGTCCCCAGTTTATCGGTCGTCCCCAATCTACCCAGACGCCCGGCAACATACAGGAAACGGCGCGGACGCGAAAGTGGCAAGCCCGCAGTGGAGCAGGAAAGCAGCATTGTGCGCGCACCGCAATTATTTTGCCTGCGACGCCGGCATTTGTGTTAACTAGCTGCCCGTGACGGTGCGTGGCTAGGCCGCGCGTTCAGCGGTTTCGGTACGGGGGGCAACCCGGGCATGGCACCTCGGCTGATGGTTATCCGGTGGCTGTCGGGCGCGTTGACGGTCGCCGTGTTGGTAGTCGCCGTGTGGGTGGTTGCCGGGCTGGCCGGATTCGGCGGTGTCCAGGCGGCCGAACCGGAATTGCCGCCGGACCGGGACTCCACGCCCATCAACGAGCGGTGCCTGCGCTGTCACGGCATGCCGACGCTCGGCTATCAGGACCAGGCCACCGGTCAGGTGGTGTCGCTTGCGGTCGACGCCGGAAGATTTGCCGACTCCAATCACTCGCGGATGGCCTGCACAAGCTGCCACAAGGGCGAGTACCGGGAATTTCCCCACGACGTCGAGCGTCCGAACCGTGGCACTCTGACCTGCCTTGGCTGCCACAAGGCCGGCAGCAAAAGCCGATTCCGGGTGTCCAACTTCGACGAGATCGGCCGGCAGTTCCGCCGCAGCGTCCATGCCAAGGCCCTGCCCGAGAGTTTCGACTGCTTCTCCTGTCACGATCCACATGTCTTCGACGTGGGTGTGCCCGAGGACGCCAAGGCCAAGACCTCCGCCGCGACCAGCGTGGTCAGCGCCGGCAACACCGTCTGCCTGAAATGCCATGACTTCGAGACGCGGTTTTCCGCGATGACCGACAAGGCGTTTCCCAATCTCAAGCAGGCCCACGAATGGCTTCCCAATCCGAGGATGCACTGGCGGAGTGTGCGCTGCATCGAATGCCATACCCCGCGCGGCGACGAGAATGTCTCCCACGAAATCGTGCGGGGCGGGGCCGTGGAGCGCAACTGCGTCGCCTGCCACTCGAAGGACTCGATTCTGCTGAGCCGGTTGTACAAGCACCGCGCCAGGGAGGAACGCCAGACGTCGGGCCTCCTCGGGCGCATGCTGAACAATGAAGCCTACATCATCGGCATGACCCGCAGCCCCGAGATCGACGCCCTGAGCGCCCTGCTGGTGGGGGGCACCATCCTTGGTTTGGGCGGGCACGGGTTCCTGCGGTGGCGCGCCTGGCGGAGGAGACGGACATGAAGCGGCAACGCCTGCTCTATCCGCTGTGGCTGCGGCTGTGGCACTGGGTCAACGCCCTGCTGTTCCTGACGCTGATCACCACCGGGCTCAGCCTCCATTTCGGCAGCCAGATCATTCCCTTCGCGTTCGCCCGGCAGGTGCACAACGTCAGCGGCCTGATGCTGGCGGGCAACTGGGTGTTTCATGTGTTGGGCAGCATCCGCTCCGGCAACTGGCACCACTACGTCCCGCAGTGGCGTGGCTTGGCAGGACGGCTGATCACGCAGGCGAAGTTCTACCAGAGCGGCATCTTCCGCGGGGAGCCGCACCCGTTTCCGCCGACCACCAGGCGGAAGTTCAATCCATTGCAGCAGGTGACCTATCTGATAGTGATCTATGTGGCGATGCCGCTGCTGATCCTCAACGGCCTGGCGTTCATGATGCCGGAATTCGCCATTGACGTGTTCAGCTATGGTGCCGTGTGGCTGGTGGCGGGCCTGCATTACGTCCTGGCTCTGCTGCTGTTCGTATTCATGCTGGGCCACATCTATCTGGCCACCGCGGGTGAGACCGTCACCGCCGATTTCCGGACCATGATCGGCGGATGGGCGACTGTAGAGGAGGATGGCGATGAACGAGCTTGACCGTGTGAGCGCTCCGCGTCGGCGGAGATTGACCATCTCCCTCGTGGTCGTCCTGGGCCTGCTGGCGCTGTCGCCCTGGCTGTATCCAGTGATGTTCGAGTACTACACCGGGGTCGTCAATGGGCCGCTGACCTACGACAGCTCCCGCAAGGTCAGCGACGCCGAATTCGAGAGCATGGCTGAGAAGCTGACCCACGACACCCGGTTGCGGCGGGCGCAGACCCTCACCGCCGACGAGGCCGATGCCTTCGCGCGCAGCCTGAAGACCGACATGCTGATGCGCACCCGCTCGTTCGCCGGGACCGACCAGTTCCCGCACATCGGCTATTTCCGCGACGCGGGGATCCGGGAATACCGGGGGCCGGAGACCTGCCTGGGCTGCCACGCCACGATGACCGTGCATGGCCAGGACGGCGAGAAGAAGGTGGTGAACACGCTGGACGACGTCATCGAGTCAGTCCATTACAAGTTCCAGCAGACCGCGCCGGGCTTCACCACCTACGGCTATGACGGTCGCGAGGTCAACGCCGAGGGCAGCCGTCCCATCCCGGTGGGCAAGATCGATCGGGCCTGCGGCATTCCCGGCAGCTTCTCGTGGACCGGCTGGGCCGCCCTGGTCAACACCAAGCCGGCCGACGCCAATGGCCAGACCGTGGTGCGCAGCGAGGGCTGCGGCCAGTGCCACATCGGCGGCGGCTATCACCCCGCCACGGAGAAGATGATGCCCATCGGCGACGTGCCGATGGAGGCCAAGATGGGACTCGACTGCCTGATCTGTCACTCCCAGGCCTACGACATGAACGAGCGCTACGTCACCAAGGATGATGTCGGGATGCGCTGGAACCAGGACCGGTCGCTGAAGGCGGCGATGGCGGTCACCCTGCCTTCGCGCGACAACTGCCTGTTCTGCCATCAGCACAACATGGGTGGTGACGCCTTCGCCGAAAACGTCTCGGCCAAGAACCTGGGGCACAAGAACAGTCGCCTGCTCCACGAAGGTGCCAAGCGCGGCAATCCGTTCAGCGCCTCCACCGACGTGCATGCCGCCGCCGGCATGACCTGCACCGACTGCCACGTTCCCGAGGGCCACAAGATTCCGCGCGGCACCAAGGGAACCGATCTGGTCGCCAACGACCTGCCGGGGCGCGAGGTGACCTGCGAGCCAGTGCTTTCACGTTCATCCGTCTTCCTCCTACAGTTTAAAGTATAACAGTTCCTCGGGGCTATCGTAAAGGATGACCATCTGGTTCCATGAG
>JBKACM010000080.1:0-9781 GCA_046269335.1 Alphaproteobacteria bacterium
CAGGGCAATCGGGTGAAAATAGGAATAGGACGTCAAGTCGGGGTAAAACGGGAACCTCTGGCGCATTGAGCGCCCGCGCACCCGTGTGCGCGCAAGCCAAGGGGCCGGACGGCCCCGCCCGGCGCTGAGGGGCATGAACAAATTAGGGGCAATCGGGTTCACCCGATTGCCCTGATCCTGTCCGTGTCACACGTTTCCTGTCGGAACAATATCGGCTATGGTGTCCGCGGTCGCGGGACAATGCCATACGGGATACCCTTTCATGAGCGAAGATCAACACGCCAACCACAAACGTCTCACCGTCAACGTCGAGATGGATGACCGAACGGCTCTGTTTCCGGACGGAAAGTTTCTTACTCACATTTCAATTACCGAAAACCCGGTTGATATGATCCGCCTGGAAGCCCTTTTCCATTTCAACGAGACGCGCCTGGACCCCCTGATTGCCCTGCTTGCGGTGGAAGACGCCAAGGAATTCGGGCGATCGATCATGGATTCCGTCTTTCAGGGCCGAACCCAGCATGTCCTGTCGGATCATGCGAAAATTGGGATCGTGTTCAATCCGAACGGGTTCGTGATCAAGTTTGGCGACGGGCGCTCCATGAAGGAACTGTTCATCGCTTCACCGACCATTTTGCGCCTGGCGCAGGGCATACTGCGGATCGTGGACAACACCCTGGCGGTGCCGCCGCACTAAAAATACCGGCAGGTCAATGAATTGACCTGCCGTAGGGTCCCTCGGCGGGTGCCCACGTCCGTGGGCTTGCCTGCCCGCCTCAAGGGACGGCCAGCACCGCCCGTGCCCCTCACGTCGATCGTAGAACCAGTCCCGCCAGCGGCGGCAGGGTCAGGGTCAAGGAGTGGGAACGTCCCATCCAGGAGATGCTGTCCGTATACAGGGCCGTGTCTCCGTTGCCGACGTTCGACCCCCCGTACACGGCGGCGTCCGAGTTGAGAACCTCGACATAGGTGCCGGCGACCGGAACCCCGAGGCGGAAGCTGTAACGGGGAACGGGTGTCAGGTTCACGACCACCACCAGGAATTCCCCGTCATCGCCCTTGCGCACGAAGCTGAGGATCGACTGTTCATGGTCCGAACAATCGATCCATTCGAATCCATGCCAGTTGAACTCATAGCGATACAGAGCCGGCGTGCTGTGATACAGCCGGTTGAGATCGCGTACCAGCTGTCCCATTCCCCGGTGCAACGGGTAGTCGAGCACGTACCAGTCCAGGACACCGGTGCTGTTCCACTCCAGTCCCTGGGCGAACTCGGTGCCCATGAACAGAAGCTTCTTGCCGGGATGCGTGAAGGTGTAGACGTACAGGGTACGGAGATTGGCGTGTCTCTGCCACTCGTCCCCCGGCATCTTGTGCAGCATCGACTGTTTGCCGTGAGACACCTCGTCGTGGGAGAAGGGCAGGACGAAGTTCTCCGTAAACGCATACAACATGCTGAAGGTCAGATTGTTGTGGTGGTAGCGGCGATGAATCGGGTCCTCCGCCATATAACGCAACGTGTCGTTCATCCAGCCCATGTTCCACTTCAGATCGAAACCGAGCCCTCCCTGGTCGACCGGCCGGCTGACCTGCGGCCAGGAGGTCGACTCCTCGGCGATCATCAGAATGCCCGGGCATTCCTGGTGGACGGCGACGTTGGTCTCCCTGATGAAAGCCAGAGCCTCCAGGTTTTCACGCCCCCCGTACTGGTTGGGAATCCACTCCCCCTCCTTGCGGGAATAGTCGAGGTACAGCATAGACGCCACCGCATCGACCCGCAGGCCATCGATGTGCATCTCCTTCAGCCAGTAAAGGGCGTTGGAGATGAGGAAATTCTTCACCTCGTGGCGACCGTAGTTGAAGATCAGCGTCGACCAGTCCAGGTGCTCGCCCAGACGCGGGTCCTCGTGCTCGTAGAGGGTGGTGCCGTCAAAACGGGCGAGACCGTGCGGGTCCTTGGGAAAGTGGGCCGGGACCCAGTCGAGGAGCACGCCGATGCCACGTTGGTGCATGTGGTCGACAAAGTAGCGGAAGTCGTCCGGGGTACCGAAACGCGAGGTGGGAGCGAAGAACCCGGTAACCTGATAGCCCCAGGACGGATCGAAAGGATGCTCGGCGACCGGCATCAGCTCAATGTAGCTGAACCCCATGTAGAGGACATAGTCCGCCAGTCGGTGCGCAAGCTCCCGGTAGTTGAGGAATCCGCCCTCGCTGTCCCGCTGCCATGATCCCAGGTGAACCTCGTAGACCGACATCGGCGTGTGCTGCCAGTCCGCGTTGGCACGCCGCTCCATCCAGGCCCCATCGCCCCAGACATGCCCACTGCGGCCAGGAATGATCGAGGCCGTGCGGGGTCTGAACTCGTGGTACTGTCCGTAAGGGTCGGCCTTCAGCAAGGTCTCGCCGGTGCTGCGGTTGCGGATTTCATATTTGTAGAGGTGTCCGGGCTCCAGATCGGGGATGAACAGCTCCCATACGCCGCTGCCTCCACGAGAGCGCATCTGGTGGCGGCGACCATCCCAACGATTGAAGTCGCCGATCACGCTGACCCGGCCCGCGTTGGGTGCCCAGACCGCGAAGAGAATACCGGCGATGCCGTCCACCTCATGCTCGCGCGCGCCCAGGATGTTGTAGGCGTACAGAAGCCTCCCTTCCCCGAAGAGATAAAGATCGACATCTCCAATCTGGGGGCCATAGGTGTAGGGGTCATGAGCCATGTGTTCGTGATGGCTTCCATCCCGCCACAGCAGGCGGTAATGGGCCGGCAACTTGCCGCCATCGCCCCGCCACTCGAAGAAATCGCTCTGATGGAGGCGGGCCAGCGGAAGGTTTCCCTCGACGATAGAAACTTCCATGGCGTCCGGTATGAACACGCGGACGACGGTCTGGCCATCGCTGTCATGACGCCCGAGGACACAGAAGGGATCGTGGTGGTCCGCTCTGGCAATCCGATCAAGATCTACATTGAGATTTGCGGCGCTCATACTGGGCACTCCATGCATTTCGGTGAACGTCTTGAAGCAAGAAACGGTGCAAACCACACTGTCGACCGCGTCGGATGGCTACCCGTCGTGACGAGTACACCGCCTATCCCACCCACGTCCAGGATCCCCCCCCTGGGCTTTACGATGGCCGCAAACCGCTTGTCAAGCTCTACAGAGACAGTATCATTAGGGGTTTTGAACCAGAGGTTACATCAATCTGTCCCTGGCAGGAACCCGGTTCACGAAAAGTTGTCCACGGCCACCCCCCCACAGTTTGGACCCTGGGGGCTTTTGTGCTACATGGGGTAGTGTCGTGGCCTGCCGTGTGCCCTGCCGAGCCGGTCTTTCGCCATCCGGAGCCCCCGTGACGCGCCCGAGGTTTCATTTCGTATTATTTGGCATCCTGCTGGCTCTGATGGCCGGTGCCCAGGCGCAGACCATGGATTCCCTGGCCAAGGATCGGGGCAAGCTGATCCTGGACTATCGCAAGGCGGTGCAGGAAGAGCGCAAGATGGAGGCCGATCAAAAGATCGCGATGGAGCAGTTGAAGGTGCAACTTGCCCGCAAGCGGATCGGCAAGCCGGTGACCCCCCCTGACGTCAGCGGTGCCGTCGATCCGGACCGGAAAAAGATCGCGGACCTTACGCAAAAGCAGCTCAAGCAGATCACGCCGCTGCGACAGCGGCGCAAGGACCTGGCCTTGCAGTTGCACGACAACCAGATTGCACAGCAGAAGCTGAGGCTGGACGACCAGTACAAAAAGCTGAATGAAAAAAGCAAAGGCGGAAAGTAGGGTTGCCATGCCGCGCCATCATCGTAAAAGACCGCATGAATCCGAGGACGCGGAGTTGAATCAGACCATACTCATCGTCAATGGCCCGAATCTGAACATGCTTGGAATTCGGCAGCCAGAGATCTATGGCGTCGAAACGTTGCTGGAGATCGAGGCCAACTGTCGTGCCCAGGCATCCATACATGGCCTTGACGTGATTTTCCGGCAGAGCAACCACGAGGGCGAGCTGGTGGAGTGGATCCAGCAGGCGCATGGGCGATGTGTCGGTATCATCATCAATCCCGCCGCCTATACCCATACTTCGGTGGCCATTCTGGATGCCCTGCTGGCGGTCGGCCTGCCCACCATCGAGGTGCATCTTTCCAACATTCACGCCCGCGAGTCCTTCCGTTCGCACTCCTACACCGCCAAGGCTGCCCAGGGCACGATCAGCGGTTTTGGCGGACGAGGCTATCTTCTGGCCATCGACGCCCTGGCGCACCTGCTGTCGATAACGAAAGAGAAACAGACATGACGGATTCCACCATCGACGTCGGACTGGTCCGGGAACTGGCCCAGCTGCTGGACGAGGTCAACCTGACCGAAATCGAATACGAGGGCGGCGGCTTGCGGGTGCGGGTGGCCAGAACCGTCACGGCCGTAGCCCCGGTAATGGGTGCGGGGGGGTGGGGTCCCGGGGGTGTCGCCCCCGGGGAGGCGCCGGCCGTTCCGGATTTCAACGCGCATCCGGGCCTGATCAAGGCCCCGATGGTGGGCATCGTCTATCTGGGACCCGAGCCCGGTGCCGCGCCGTTCGTCAAGGTGGGCGACACGGTGACCGAAGGCGATACCGTCGTGCTGATTGAAGCGATGAAGACGTTCAACCCGGTGCGGGCTCCGCGTTCGGGTCGGGTGTCCCGGATCTTCGTCAGCGACGGCATGCCGGTGGAATACGCGGAGCACCTTCTGTTGCTGGAGTAGCCTGGCATGTTCGAGAAGGTTCTGATCGCCAACCGGGGCGAGATCGCGCTGAGGATCACCCGTGCCTGCCGGGAAATGGGGATCCGTACCGTCGCGGTCCACTCCACGGCCGACGCCGACGCCATGCACGTGCGTCTGGCCGATGAATCGGTATGTATCGGCCCCCCGCCGGCGGTGTCGAGTTACCTGAACAAGGTGGCGATCCTCACGGCCGCCGCCATCACCAACTCCGATGCCATCCACCCGGGCTATGGTTTTTTGTCGGAGAACGCCGATTTCGCCGAGATGGTGGAGTCCCATGGCTTCACCTTTATTGGTCCGTCGCCGGAACACATCCGCATGATGGGGGACAAGATCACCGCCAAGCGGGTCGCCCAGGAATACGGGCTGAACGTGGTGCCGGGTTCGGACGGCTCGGTTGCCAGCGAGGCCGACGCCCTGTCGGTAGCCAGAAGGATTGGTTTCCCGGTACTGCTGAAGGCGACGGCGGGTGGCGGTGGCCGGGGCATGAAGGTGGCCCGCGACGAGAACGAGCTGGGCGAGGCCTTTCGCCTGGCCCGGGCCGAGTCCGCCGCCGCCTTCGGCAACGACCAGCTTTATATGGAAAAGTACCTGGTACATCCGCGCCACATCGAGGTTCAGATCCTGGCTGACAGCCACGGCAACGTGGTCCACCTCGGCGAGCGCGACTGTTCCCTCCAGCGCAAGCATCAGAAGGTCCTGGAGGAGGCACCATCTCCCGCCCTCAACCCCCAGACCCGCCAGAAGATCGGTCAGATCGCCTGCAAGGCCATCAAGGCCATGGGCTACCGCAACGTCGGCACCCTGGAGTTCCTATACGAAAACGGCGAGTTCTATTTCATGGAAATGAACACGCGCCTGCAAGTAGAACATCCGGTCACCGAGATGGTGTGCGGAATGGACCTTGTGCGCGAACAGATCCGGGTCGCGAACGGGGCTCCCCTGGGATTTCTCCAGGAGGACGTCCGCTTTTCCGGCCACGCCATCGAATGCCGGATCAATGCCGAGAATCCTACCACTTTCGTGCCTTCGCCGGGCCGCGTCAGCGGGTACCACGCACCGGGTGGTCTGGGGGTGCGAGTCGACTCGGCGCTGTACTCCGGTTACGCCATCCCGCCCCATTACGACAGCATGATCGCCAAGCTGGTAGTCCATGGTACCAGCCGCAACGAATGCCTGATGCGGCTGAAACGGGCCTTGCTGGAGTTCGTGATCGAGGGGGTGGAGACCACGATCCCCCTGCACGCCCGCCTGATGGCCGAGCCCGATTTCGTCAACGGGGCCTACGACATCCATTGGCTGGAAGGATTCGTGAGTCGGAAGACGTAGGGATGCCGGATCCGGCATCGGGGGGTGACCTCCCATGTTCGCGGTAACCCCCGAGCTTTTGCTCCGCGCCTATGCTGCCGGCATCTTTCCGATGGCCAGGGACCGCGAGGATTCCGAGTTGCAGTGGTTCGACCCCGAACTGCGGGGAATTCTGCCGCTGGACGGTTTTCACGTGCCGCGCCGGCTGCTGCGCGTCCTCAGACGCGATGAGTTCGAAGTCCGCTGTGATACTGCCTTCGAGGTCGTGCTGGAGGGATGTGCCGAACCGGTTCCCGACCGGTCCACCACCTGGATCAGCCGGAAAATCAGGACCTTGTACACGGCGCTGTTTCACATGGGTCATGCCCACTCGGTGGAAACCTGGCGGGAGGGTCGTCTGGTGGGTGGGCTTTACGGGGTTTCCCTCGGGGCCGCTTTCTTCGGTGAAAGCATGTTTTCCCGGGAGACCAACGCTTCGAAGATTGCGCTGTGCCACCTGGTGGCCAGACTGAAACAGGGAGGATTCCTTTTGTTGGACACCCAGTTTCTCACCAGGCACCTGAGCCAGTTCGGAGCCGTCGAGATCCCCCGCGCCGTCTACCAGGAACGACTGGCCCTGGCAATTCGTCAGCGGGCCACCTTCCCCGGTAGGTTGGGGACCGCGGCGTCGGAATTGCTGTCGTTGCGGCACTCCAGCAGCCAGACGTCGTAAACCGGATGCTCCAGCGCCGACAGGGCGGGACTGGAGGCAAACATCCATCCCCGGAAGACCTCGGAGGCCGGCTCGCCAGGTTTGATTTCGGTGATGTCCAGGAAGGCCGCGCTTTCCGGCAATTCTTCCGGTGGGTGGGTCACGCAGGTCCGCACGATCACTTCCAGGGTACCGATACGCGCGGCGCGCAGAGCTGCCCCCACCATCACCTCCACCGTACTGACCCGCGCGGTCACCTTGTCCAGCCAGCGCAACACGGCGATGCTGGCCCGCACCTCGCTGGCCTGGGACGGCGTTGCGGGGAGCAGAAGGAAAGCCGTCAGAAGACTTACGAGGAAAAGACCGTGCCTCCAGGGCCGCAGCGGTATCATCTGGCGCTACCCGGGTCCTGGGTAGCCATGAAGATGATTTCGCTCACCACCTCTTCCAGCGACTTGTAGTCCCGGGTCTCCGGGATGAGCCCGCCTTCGGACAGGACCTCCTGGGAACGGCCGGGATCCAGTTTCATGTACTTGCCGCCCAGCATGCCGTCACTGGCGATGGAGGCGACGGTGTCCTTCGGCAGGCGAACTTCCCGGGCGATGCTGAGATGAACCACCGCCTGATAGGTCTGGGGGTCCAGGGCCTCGCTCACCACCGTTCCGACCTTGATGCCGGAAATGCGCACGTCGCTGCCGTTCTGCAAGCCGCCGATCTTGTTGAACTTGGCACTTAGGGCGTAGCCGGTGACCGATCTGGTGTTGGAGGTGGTGTAGGCGAACGCAAGGAAGAGAAGTGCGACCAGCACCACCAACGCCCCCAGGAGCGTTTCGACCGGATTTCTGCTCACGTGCTTCCCTTCTCCCAGCTTTCGCCGTCCCCCGCACCACCGGGGACAAGGGGGAGGACGAGATTGGAATCTCCGTCTCGTTTACCTCACCAGGCTTCCGGGACACAAGTTTGCCCTGCGTCCGGCCGAACGATTTTTGCATTCCTTTCCACGAAACCGGTCCGGAGGATGGGCTTCATTCCGTACCCTGGAGTCGGAGGAAAAGCCATCCAACACGCCGGCTGACCTAGTTCCTCCCTCCGCGAGGGAACCAGGTAGCTCCTAGAGCGGTTTCCGACCGGGTTGACCCGGCCGGAGACCGCTCTAGATTCTGCCTCTGGCCGCTCAGGTGCCGCGCGGGCTTATCGCGGTATCCGACTTGGTCGGAAACCGCTTAAATACCGTCGCGGATCCGGGAGTTGTCAATTCCTGTTGCCCGGGGTGTTGTCAGGATGGGAGAATGCCCGGCCCGTCTGCGCGGGAGACTTGAGGCGTCCGGTAAGCACCCGGCCTTGCTGGCGTCGTCCGGGCAGATTGACCAGTTCGATTTCAACGGTGCGTTAGCCAGCCCGGCGTCCATGGCCGCCGACTTCGACATTCCCCAGGGAGACCCATGAACGACCCCATCGGACGGACCAGACTCCTGATCGTCGATGACGTGCGAACCAACGTGAAGATCCTGGTGGAGGTTCTGCGCGCCGATTACGAAATCTCCGTGGCCCTGGATGGAAAGACGGCCCTGGAACTGGTGGGACGGGAGCGACCCGATCTCATCCTCCTGGATGTCATGATGCCGGACATGGACGGGTACGAAGTCTGCCAGCGGCTGAAAGCCGACGAGAAGACCCGTGACATCCTGGTCATCTTTGTCACCGCCAGGGATGATGCGCTGGACGAGGCCATGGGATTTGCCCTTGGGGCCGTGGACTACATCACCAAGCCGTTCAGCATGCCGGTCGTTCAGGCCAGGATCCGCAATCACATCGAACTGAAACGCCGCCGGGACTCCATGCAGGTCATGGTGGAGGAACTGAATCGGGCCAAGCTGGCCGCCGAAGCCGCCAGCCGGGCCAAGTCGCGATTCCTTGCCAACATGAGCCATGAAATCCGCACGCCCATCAATGCCATCGTCGGCATGCATTACCTGATGCAGCAGATGCCCCTGACGGACCAGCAGCGGGATCATCTGAACAAGGCCGACAATGCCACGAAAACCCTGCTGGGGATCATCAACGACATTCTCGACTTTTCCAAGATCGAGGCCGGAAAGGTCGAGCTTGAATGCATAGAGTTCACGTTGGGAGACGTGTTCGAGCGCCTGGCGGACATCTCCAGTGGTATTACCCGCAAGAAGAACCTGGAGATGGTGATAACGGCCCCGCTGGATGCCCCAAATCAGCTGCTGGGCGACCCGTCCCGACTGGGGCAGGTGTTGCTCAACCTTGTCAGCAACGCTGTCAAGTTCACGACCGAGGGCGTGATCATGGTGACCGTGAGCGACGTCACGCCACTTCCCGGGGACCAGGTGGAGTTTCGCTTTGCCGTGCGCGATACCGGGATCGGCATGACGCCGGAGCAGATGGGCAATCTGTTCCGGCGTCATGCCGATGCCAGTGTCTTTTACCCAAAAGTGCAGCATGACACCTGTCTGTCCGTCGCCGGTATCCTCTATCACCCGTTCGACACCAACAATGATTTCGCCAGATTCCGTAAACTTTACCGCGTTATTGCCGAGATTGACAAGCACCTGCCCCAGTCGCAGCGAGTCACCGATCAGTGCCGTCGGCACGTCAGGTGCTGTGTTGAACAAGAGTTCCAACCCCTTGTCTTCGGTCTTTATGCCGACCAGATTGGAAAGATGATCCATCACGTCTTCCAGGCGAAAGTCTGCAGCTTCCATCGACATCTTGCCGGCCTCGATCTTGGAAAAGTCAAGAATGTCGTTGATAATGCCGAGCAGATTTTCGCCAGCACGATGCACCTTCTCGATGTAGTTGCGTTGTTTCTTGTCAAGTTGGGTTTGCAAAGCGAGGTGGGACATGCCGATAATAGCGTTCATCGGCGTGCGAATTTCGTGACTCATGTTGGCGAGAAAGTCGCTTTTGGTCTTGGTTGCCTCCTCAGCCAATTCCATAGCCAACCGTAGTTTGTCCTCCGCCAGTTTGGTTTCAGTAATATCCTGCGTTACACCATAC
>JBKACM010000081.1:0-9753 GCA_046269335.1 Alphaproteobacteria bacterium
CTCACCATCCGCCGTCGCAAGGGCCGGCTTCATGGGCTGACGGTCGCCATCTGCGGCGATGTCCTGCACAGTCGGGTTGCGCGCTCCAACATCCACCTTCTCAACATCATGGGAGCCCAGGTGCGGGTCGTGGCACCAAAGACCCTGCTTCCCTCCGGGGTTCGCCGGCTCGGGGTGGAGGTCTTCTCCGACATGCGGGCCGGGCTCAGGGATTGCGATATCGTCATGATGCTCCGCTTGCAGAACGAGCGCATGAGCGGGAACTTCATCCCCTCGATCCGGGAGTACTTCCATTTCTTCGGCCTGGACTACGCGAAACTGGCGGAGGCCAGGCCGGATGCTCTGATCATGCATCCGGGTCCGATGAATCGCGGCTTTGAGATTGATTCGGATGTTGCCGACGACGTCGAGCGCAGCGTCATACGCGAACAGGTGGAGATGGGGGTCGCGGTTCGGATGGCGGTCCTGGACATCCTTTCCGGATCCGGAAAGGACTTCCTCTGATGGGACAGCCGACTCCTGGACGCATCGTCTATGTCAACGCGCGCCTCCTGGACCCGGCCAGCGGGCTGGACATCGTGGGGGGAGTCCTCACCGACGGGGAGATCGTCGTCGATTTCGGCCCCTCCCTGGCCTCTCCAGATTCTTTCTCCGAGGGCACGGAGGTGGTCGACTGCCAGGGCCAATGCCTGGCCCCGGGACTGGTGGACATGCGCATGCAGTTGAGGGAGCCCGGCAACGAACACAAGGAGACCCTTCAGATTGCTGGAGAAGCGGCGGTTCGAGGCGGCATCACCTCCATGGTCTGCCTCCCCAACACCTATCCGGTGATCGACGAGGTCGCGACCCTGGAATTCGTTGCCAGGCGCGCCCGCCTGATCGGGCTGGCCAAGGTCTATGCCTACGGGGCCGCCACCAAGGGTCTGAAGGGGGAAGAACTGGCGGAGATGGGCATGCTGGCCGAGGCTGGAGCACTGGGGTTTACCGACGGCACCCGGGCGATCGCCGATGCCCAGGTCATGCGCCGGGCCCTTTCCTATGCCGCCACCTTCGATCTCATGATCGTTCAGCATCCGGAAGAGCCGGCCCTGGCCCAGGGCGGGGTGATGAACGCGGGGGAGATGTCGACCCGGCTCGGCCTGTCGGGCATACCTCCCTGTGCCGAGGCGATCCTGCTGGGTCGCGATGTGCGTCTGGCGGAGCTTGTGGGGGGGCGCTACCATGCCGCGCATGTCTCGACCGCCGAGGGTATCGAGGTGGTACGTCGGGCCAAGGAACGTGGTCTGCGGGTCACCTGCGACACCGCGCCGTTCTATTTCGCTCTCAACGAACTGGCCGTCGGGGAATATCGCACCTTCGCCAAGCTCTCTCCTCCCCTGCGCAGCGAGGCCGACCGGCTTGCCGTGGTGCAGGCCTTGAAGGAGGGGGTGATCGATGCCATCGCTTCGGACCACTCGCCCCAGGACCAGGACTCCAAGCGTCGTCCCTTCGCGCAGGCGGCCTTTGGCGGTATCGGCCTTGAAACCCTGTTGCCCGTGACCCTGGAACTTTACCATACTGGCCACCTGACACTGCTTCAGGCACTGCGTCTGGTGACCTCGGCACCGGCGGACCTTCTGGGGCTGACGGCCGCCGGTCGTTTGCAGCGAGGAGGGCCCGCCGATCTGGTGCTGTTCCATCCGGATCGGGCCTGGAAGGTGATCGCCGACAATCTGGTCGGCAAGTCCAAGAACTCGCCGTTCGATGGCCTACCGGTACAGGGCCGCGTACTGCGCACGGTGGTGGATGGCCGGTCGGTGTATGTCGCCAATGCTTGATACGGGATATCTGATCCATACGGGAATGATCCATTTCGCCTCGGCGGCGGGGGGATATCTGCTCGGATCCATCCCCTTCGGCGTGGTCGTGACGCGACTGGCCGGGGCCGGTGATGTGCGGGGCATAGGCTCCGGCAATATCGGGGCCACCAACGTTTTGCGCACCGGGCGCAAGGGACTGGCGGCGGCCACCCTGCTTCTTGATATGGCCAAGGGTACGGTGGCGGCGGTCGCCGCCCAGGCGCTATGGGGCGTGGAAGCAGCCCTGGCCGCGGGCATCCTGGCGGTGATCGGCCACAACTTTCCGGTCTGGCTGCGGTTCAAAGGCGGCAAGGGAGTAGCCACCACCCTGGGAGTGCTTCTGGCCATCGCCTGGCCGGTGGGGCTCGCCTGCCTCGCCACCTGGTTGGCGATGGCCCTGGTGTTCCGCTACTCCTCCCTGGCGGCACTGGCCGCCCTGGCGGCTGCCCCCCTGTACGGGTGGCTTCTGACGACTCCGGACCAGGCGGCGGTGTTCGGCCTCCTGGGGGCTCTGGGGATTGCGCGCCACCACGCCAACATTGCGAGACTGGCCAGGGGCCAGGAGCCAAAGATCGGATCCGGCAAAAAGTAGGCGGGTCTCAAGGCGTCAGCGGACGACCTTGCGCAGCCGTGCCAACTCGGCGTTCTGGTCGCGGATGATGTTGACGAATTTCTTGATCAGATGCTGGGTAACCGGGTCCATCTGCTCGATCTTGCGGCGGAAGCTTTCCTCGCTGACGATGACGAGTTCAGTGTCGGTGGTCGCTCGAACGGTGGCGGTCCGGGGCGCGTTGTTGATCAGCGCCATCTCGCCGACAATCTCCCCCCGGCCGATCACCGCCAGCACCGTGGTCTCGCCGCCGGCAACCGTCTTGGAAATTTCCAGTTGACCAGAGACGACGAGGTACGCGCGATCCCCGACTTCCCCCTCCAGGAAAAGCCTCTGTCCCGCCTTGCAGACGATCCGTTCCGATGACGCCACGCCGGTCCTACTCCGCACTCCCCCCCCCGACCGTGTCAGAATGCCCCGGACGGGGGGGTGTCGTCCAGCATCATCCCAGGGCATCGGAAACTCTTCGTTGACCCACGGGACGTTTATCGCTCAATCTGCCCCCATGGTCCCGAGTCCTCCGCGCGCACTTTCCTGTTCCGAAAAGCTCGACTGGCTGCGCCTGTCGCGGAGCGAGAACGTTGGCCCCATCACCTTTTATCGCCTGTTGGAGCACTTCGGATCGGCCGAGGCCGCGTTGCGCTCGCTACCGGAGATGGCCCGTCGAGGGGGGCGGGGCAAGCCAATTTCCGTGGCGACCAAGGCGCTCGTTCAACGGGAAACCGAGGAACTCGAAGCCCTTGGGGGCCGTTTCATCGCCCAGTGCGAGCCTGATTACCCCCCTCCCCTGGCGGTCCTGGAAGACGCACCTCCCCTGCTGGCCGTCCGAGGCCATCCCTCCCTTCTGACCCGTCCGATGGTTGCCATCGTGGGGGCACGCAACGCCTCCCTGAACGGCCGCAAGATTGCCCGTCAGATAGCCGCCGAACTTGGTCAGACGGGGATTGTGGTCGTATCGGGGCTGGCGAGAGGCATCGATGCCGCCGCGCACGAGGGCTCTCTGGCGACCGGCACGGTTGCCGTCAATGCCGGCGGGGTCGATGTCCTCTATCCGCCAGAAAACGGCGGGCTGTTCGAGCAGATTGTCGCCGGCGGGGCTTTGGTTTCAGAGATGCCCCTGCATGAGCATCCCCAGGCCCGACACTTTCCCAGACGAAATCGTATCGTTTCCGGAATGGCTCTTGGCGTGCTGGTGGTGGAGGCGGCGACCCGTTCCGGCTCGCTCATTACCGCCAGATTGGCGACCGAACAGGGCCGCGAGGTTTTTGCCGTGCCCGGCTCCCCGCTTGATCCCAGATCGGAGGGACCTCACAGGCTGTTACGGGACGGAGCTGTCCTGGTGGAAAGGGCTGATGACATTCTGAGGGAGCTTGAACACATGTTGCGCCAACCTCTTGGAGAATCACGGGATCGGAGCCATATCCGTCCCGTGGAGACCACCGGTGTGGAGGAACGCCTTCTGGAACAGGCCCGAAAGATTCTGCTGGAAGCCCTGGGCACGACGCCGGTGACGGTTGACGAAATTATCCGCGAATGCCAATTGTCACCCCCCGTGGTGTCCCAGGTCCTTCTGGAGATGGAACTTGCGGGTCGGGTGGATCGCCACCCGGGGAACCAGGTTTCCCTGGCCGTATGACCATGGAGTAGTGGCCAGGAATGCTCGGATTCGGACGTACACCCCCATCAGGACCATTGGATCGGCCATGAATTTCGTTGTCGTCGTTGAATCGCCGGCCAAGGCCAAGACTATCGGCAAATACCTGGGAAACGACTATCACGTCGTCGCCAGCTATGGTCACATCCGCGATCTCCCAGCCAAGGATGGCTCCGTCCGCCCTGACGACGACTTCTCCCTGGACTGGGAGGTTGACCCGCGCTCGGAAAAGCACATCCGTGACATCGAGTCGGCCTTGCGGGGTGCCAGGACCCTGTATCTCGCCACTGACCCGGACCGCGAGGGTGAGGCCATCTCCTGGCATGTCCTGGAGGAGTTGGGGAACCGCAAGGCGCTGACGAATATCGACGTCAAGCGCGTCACCTTCAACGCCATCACCAGGGATGCCGTTCTGACCGCGATGGGCAATCCGCGCGACCTCAACGGCGAGTTGGTGGACGCCTACCTGGCTCGTCGGGCTCTGGACTATCTGGTGGGTTTTACCCTCTCTCCGGTTCTCTGGCGCAAGCTTCCGGGCAGCCGTTCGGCGGGGCGGGTGCAGTCGGTGGCGCTTCGCCTCATCTGTGAGCGCGAGCGGGAGATAGAGCGATTCGTCACCCGGGAATACTGGACGCTGGACGCCGACTTCACGGGTAAGACCGGAGTGCCCTTCACCGCGCGTCTCACCCACCTGTCCGGCGAACGACTCGACAAGTTCGATTTGCCGGATGACCGGGCCGCTCAGGCGGCTCAGGCGGCGGTCGAGGCTTCCTCTTTCAGCGTCGGCAACGTGGAGCGCAAGCGGGCCAAGCGCAATCCGGCCCCTCCCTTCACCACCTCCACCCTGCAACAGGAAGCCGCCCGGAAACTTCATTTCGCTACCAAACGGACCATGCAGATTGCGCAACGTCTGTACGAAGGTGTTGATCTTGGCGGCGAAACCGTCGGCCTTATCACCTACATGCGAACCGACGGCGTACAGATGGCCCCGGAAGCGATCGCCGCCGTCCGGGATCGGATCGGAGCGCAATTCGGCGGGAATTACGTTCCGGTGGCTCCCAGACTCTACAAGACCAAGGCCAAGAACGCCCAGGAGGCGCACGAGGCCATTCGTCCCACCGACATCACCCGGACCCCGGAGGATCTGGCGTCGTTCCTGGATCGGGAGCAGTTACGGCTGTATGAGATGATTTGGAAACGCACCATCGCCAGCCAGATGGAAAGCGCCGAGTTGGAACAGGTGGCGGTGGACGTCACCAGTGCCGATGGAAAGACCATCCTTCGGGCCACTGGGTCTGTGGTCGTATTCGATGGTTTTCTCAAGGTATACAAGGAAGACCGGGACGATGTTACTGCCGTATCTGAGGACGAGGGAGACCGCCTTCTCCCACCGCTTCACGAAGGGGATGGCCTGAAGCGGGGAGAAACCCATCCAGAACAGCACTTCACCCAGCCTCCCCCCCGCTATTCGGAAGCCAGCCTAGTCAAGAAGCTTGAAGAACTTGGCATCGGCCGCCCTTCCACCTATGCCAGTATCATCGCGGTTCTACAGGACCGCAGCTATGTTCGACTCGATAGCCGGCGCTTTATCCCGGAGGATCGGGGTCGGCTCGTGACGGCGTTTCTGGAGAGTTTCTTCAACCGTTATGTCCAGTACAACTTCACCGCTGATCTGGAAAACCAGCTTGATGAAATCTCTGGCGGTCGCATTCCTTGGAAGTCGGTGCTGCGGGTGTTCTGGGGTGACTTTCATGGCGCCGTGGACGGGACCAAGGAATTACGGGTCTCGGAAGTCCTGGAAGCCCTGGACCGGGATCTTGGCGATCATTTCTTTCCCGATGACGGCTCCGGCCGGGACCCCCGCGTATGTCCCACCTGCACTACCGGCCGGCTGGGACTCAGGCTGGGCAAGTTCGGGGCTTTCATCGGCTGTTCTGGCTATCCAACCTGCCGCTACACCCGTCCGCTGATCATCTCCGAGAGCGGTCCCGGTGAGGCGGTGGAGACGCGGGAACTGGGTCGTGATCCGGCAACCGGCGGGTTGATCACCCTTCGGCAGGGCCCCTATGGCCAGTATGTACAACTGGACCCCGTCGTCGCCCCTGCGCCGGAAGCGCCTGCGATTGCCGAGACCGTCGCCCCCCTGGATCCGCCGACCGCAGGCGGCAAGAGCAGAAAGGCGAAAAAAAACCCCGCCCTGCCCCAGGCGCAGAAACCCAAGCGGGTCTCTCTGCCCAAGGGGATGGCCCCATCGGCCATGGATCTTGAACAGGCACTGAAACTCCTCTCGTTGCCGAGGGAGGTGGGGCCGCATCCGGAAACCAATCTGACCATCCTGGCCGGCATCGGGCGTTTCGGCCCTTACCTGAAACACGGTGACATCTACAAGTCCCTGCCCGCGGGCGAGGATGTGCTCACGGTAGGACTGAACCGCGCCGTGGATCTGCTTGCCACCGCTACAGGCAAAGCCGGTACGCCTGGCCGGGTCCTGGGAGAACATCCGACTACGAAGAAACCGGTGACCCTCCGCTCCGGCCGTTTTGGCCCCTATGTCAGTCACGATGGCCTGAGCGCCAATTTGCCCAAGGCCGCATCCCCTGAGGCTGTTACCCTGGAAGAGGCGCTGGAAATGCTTGCCGCCAAGAGCGCCAAGGGTGGCGGAAAGACGGAAAAGGCCAAGGCTAAGTCCCCGAAAACAAAGGTATCTGGAGATACCGAGCGTGCGGCGGCAACGGTAAAGTCCGCAAGAAAGACGGCCACCACTGCCAGCGGGAAGCGGAAAAAAGCGTGATCAAGCCCGTGAGACGGCTCGTACCTTTTCCGACCAAGGACCAGTTGCGGGATTTTCTCCGCGAGGCATCGGGCCCCTTGCACAAGCGCGAAATCGCTCGGGCCTTTCATCTTCGCGGGGATGATCGCGCGGAGCTGCGGGCGATGCTGAAGGAGCTTGAGGCGGAAGGCGCAATCGATCGCGGTGCCAGGCGTTCCTTTGCTCACCCCGGAGCCTTGCCCGCGGTCGCGGTGGTCGAGGTGACCGCGGCAGCCCCGAACGGGAAGCTTCTGGCGCGCCCCATGGTCTGGCGGGAACCCTATGATCCGCCAGAGATTTTCCTGTCTCAAGAGTCCCCTCGCGGCGGAGTCTCCCTGAAGATCGGTGACCGGGTGCTGGCCCGGCTCCGCTCCGTCGGAGAGCATGCCTACCAGGCCAGCGCCATTCGGAGAATCGGCCACGCCCCCTCCCAAATCCTTGGGGTCTACCTGCCCCATGGCGATTCTGGACGACTGCGGCCAACTAACCGGCGAGAGAAGAACGACTATCTCGTTGTTCCCGCCGATTCCATGGAGGCAGTCTCTGGGGAACTGGTTCTGGCCGAGGCGATCCCCGGGGCCAGACATCATGGTCCTCGCCGGGTCAGAATCGTCAAGCGATTGGGAAGCATGGCCAATCCACAGGCCATCAGCCTGATCGCCATACATTCGTTCGGCATTCCGGTGGATTTTTCTCCCGAATCCATTGTTGCGGCGGAGGCTGCCTGCCCCGCCCCCACCGAAGGTCGCGAGGATCTACGCCCTTTGCCCCTGGTTACCATCGACGGCGAGGATGCACGAGACTTTGACGATGCGGTTTTCGCGGAACCGGACCCAGACAATCCCGGCGGCTGGCATGTCATCGTCGCCATCGCCGACGTGGCCTGGTACGTGCGTCCGGGGGAAGCCCTGGACCAGAGCGCCCTGGAACGGGGGAACTCCGTCTACTTTCCCGATCGGGTGGTACCGATGTTGCCGGAGGCCCTGTCCAACGGCTGGTGCTCGCTGAAACCGGATGAGGACCGCCCCTGTCTCGCCGTACATCTATGGCTGGACGCCGAAGGGACCTCCCTGCGTCATCGTTTCGTGCGCAGCGTCATGCGTTCGGCGGCACGCCTGACCTATCTGCAAGTCCAGGCCGCCCGGGACGGGGCCGCCGATGATACCACGGCCCCGCTGCTGGAGAGCGTGATCCGGCCGCTGTATGGGGCCTATGAAGCCTTGCTGACCTGGCGGCGGCGGCGCGGCACCCTGGAACTCGACCTTCCAGAGAGAAGGGTGGTTCTGGGGGAAGAAGGAAACGTGGTCCGGGTGGACCCCAGACCCCGATACGACAGCCATCGTCTGATCGAGGAGATGATGATTGCGGCCAACGTTGCCGCCGCCGTCCAGTTGATGGCTCTTGGGCAGCCCTGCATGTACCGCGTCCATGACCAGCCCTCGCCGGACAAGCTTGACTCCTTGCGTGAGTTCCTGGGGACCATGGACCTGAAACTGTCGCGAGGCCATGGCCTTACCGCCCATCATCTGAACCGGATTCTCAAGAAAGTGGCCGGTACCCCGAAGGCATCCCTGATCAACGAGGTGGTGCTGCGCTCCCAGGCACAAGCCGAGTATACCCCCCACAATATCGGCCATTTCGGCCTTGGGCTGGAGCATTACGCCCACTTTACCTCTCCGATCCGGCGCTATGCCGATCTTCTGGTACATCGGGCGCTGATTGCTGGTATGGCTTTCGGCGAAGGTGCCCTGCCGGCAGGCACCGTGGTGCGCTTTGCCGAGATGGGAACCCATATCTCCGCCACCGAACGCCGGGCCGCTTCCGCCGAGCGGGAGGTCGTCAATCGTTACACTGCCGCCTTTCTGGCCGAGCGCGTCGGAGCCACCTTCACCGGTCGGGTCAACGGGGTGACCCGCTCTGGCCTGTTCGTGACTCTGGACGAGACGGGTGCGGAAGGCATTCTTCCGATGCGTGGTCTCGGGGACGAGTACTTCGCCCATGACGAAGCGCACCATTCCCTGACCGGGCGGAGCACGGGGCGCACGTATCGTCTGGGGGATGCGCTGGTCGTGCGTCTTGCCGAGGCGGATGCGATCACCGGCAGTCTCACCTTTCAACTGGAGCGGAAAACCGGGCCCAAGCGGTAGGTGTGATACCGTTTTTGCAGGGCGATTTGATTCGCCGGCAAGCCATGTTAACCTGCCCCCTGGTTTCCACCTTAGAACCCTGTGTCGAGAGTCCGGGATGGCCGACGGCGTGACACCAAAAGATCGCAAGAAACGGCAGGAACTGCTGGATCTGATGGTGGATGCGGTTTGCGTGTGCCAGGACGGGCAAGTCGCCGCCGTCAACGCCGCTGGCCGTCGTCTCCTTTCCGGTACCCTGGCGGATGGTGAGGCGGAGGCCGCCATCCTCGGGGAATACTTCGAGTCCTTTCTCTCCGCCGGCGAGACCGGCTTTTCCAGTCTCGAATCCCTGGCTTCCGCCCGCATTCCCGTGCGACTGACCCTGACCAGACTGGATGGGGAGGAGGTCCAGGTCGAATTGCTTGCCAGCACCAGCGCCCAGGAGCCCGGAGCGATCATCGTGGTGATCCGTGACGTCAGCGAGCGGGTCCATGCCCTGGATGTGGTCCGCCAGCGAGAGGACCGTCTTCGTGGCATCCTGGAGGCTGCCCCGGTCGCCATCGTCGTCTGCAACCAGAGAGCAAAAATTCTGAGTGCCAATTCGGCAGCTCTCTCGCTCTTCGCCCGGGACAGCCCAGAGGTAGTGGGAAAATCGCTGTCGATCCTCTTGCCGGATCTCAAGGAATTGTCGATCGAGGGGTCCATCGGGACGACGG
>JBKACM010000082.1:0-9714 GCA_046269335.1 Alphaproteobacteria bacterium
GACGAGGGTCTGCGGTTCGCTATCCGCGAGGGTGGCCGTACCGTGGGGGCCGGCGTCGTCGCCAAGATCGTGAAGTAGGGATCGAACGCGAAGCCTTGGCCTCTGGGATGCTCCGGCGTTCCAGGGGCGATCGCTGTCGGGGAGCGGTTTTTAGGGGTATAGCTCAGCTGGTAGAGCGACGGTCTCCAAAACCGTAGGTCGTGGGTTCGAGTCCCTCTGCCCCTGCCAGGTCCGTCGGGTCGCCTCGGAAAAGTCCCGCGTTGTGCGGGCGTTGCGTTAGAGAGCAGAATGGCGAAAACGACTCCGGGCCAGTTCATTCGCCAGGTCCGACAGGAAGTGGCGAAGGTAACGTGGCCGACCCGAAGGGAGACGGCGGTATCCACCGGCATGGTGCTGCTGATGGTTTTCATCGCGGCGCTCTTCTTTCTGGCTGTCGATCAGGTGTTGGCCTGGGCGGTGAAGCTGGTGTTCGGGCTCGGGAGGTAGGGATCGTGGCCGCACGCTGGTATGTAATACACGTCTATTCGGGTTTCGAGAAAAAGGTTGCCCAGTCCATCCGCGAGCAGGCGGGGCAGAAGGGCATGGAGGAGCGGTTCGAGGAAATCCTGGTTCCGACCGAGGAGGTCATCGAGGTTCGCCGCGGTGCCAAGGTGAGTTCGGAGCGGAAGTTTTTTCCGGGCTACGTGCTGATCCGGATGGACCTGACCGACGACACTTGGCATCTGGTCAAGAACACGCCCAAGGTTACCGGTTTTCTGGGGGGACGTGGCCGTCCGGCTCCCATTTCCGAGGCCGAGGCCGCGCGTATCATGCGGCAGGTGCAGGAAGGGATCGAACGGCCGAAGCCGTCCATCACGTTCGAAATCGGCGAGCAGGTGCGGGTGTGCGACGGGCCTTTCACCTCTTTCAACGGTATGGTCGAGGAAGTGGACGAGGAAAAGGCGCGGATCAAGGTTTCGGTCTCGATCTTCGGTCGGGCGACGCCGGTGGAACTGGAGTACGCCCAGGTGGAGAAGGTATAGGCCTGTCTTCGGTGCCGCCGTGCGTGTCGGCGGATGGAGGCGGGGTGTCGCGGAAGGCTCGCCATGGCCGGACCGCGGTCCTTTAGCGGGAGCTGAGGTGGAAGATGGCGAAAAAGATCACAGGGTACATCAAGTTGCAGGTTCCCGCCGGCAAGGCCAACCCATCGCCGCCCATTGGGCCGGCGCTGGGTCAGCGCGGCTTGAACATCATGGCCTTCTGCAAGGAATTCAACGCTCAGACCCAGAGCCTGGAGCCCGGCATGCCGATCCCGGTGGTCATCACCGCGTTCAGCGACCGCTCGTTTTCCTTCGTCACCAAGACGCCTCCGGTCAGCTTCTTTCTGAAACGGGCGGCAGGTATCACCAAGGGGTCGGTCACCACCGGTCGTGGTTTCGTCGGCAAGGTGACCATGGAGAAGGTGCGGGAAATCGCCGCCCAGAAGATGCCTGACCTCAATTGTCACGACATCGAGTCGGCGGTGGCCCAGATCGTGGGCTCCGCCAAGTCCATGGGCCTTGAGGTAGTGGAGTAGACGGCGATGGCATACGGGAAGCGACTGAAGGCGGCCTACGAGGGCCTGGACCCCGCCGCCGGCTATGATCTGCCGCAGGCGGTGAAGATGATCCGCGAGCGGGCGAAGGCGAAGTTCGACGAGACCGTCGAGATCGCCATGAACCTGGGGGTTGACCCCAGGCATGCCGACCAGATGGTGCGCGGAATGGTGGAGTTGCCTCACGGTACCGGCAAGACGGTGCGGGTGGCGGTATTTGCCAAGGGTGACAAGGCCAAGGAAGCCGAGGCTGCCGGGGCCGACCTGGTGGGGGCGGAGGACCTGGCGGAGAAGGTGCAGGCTGGGCAGATCGAGTTCGAACGCTGTATCGCCACGCCGGACATGATGGGAGTCGTTGGCCGTCTGGGCAAGGTGCTGGGTCCGCGTGGCCTGATGCCGAATCCGAAATTGGGCACGGTGACCACCAACGTCTCCGAGGCAATTCGGGCCGCCAAGGCCGGCCAGGTGCAGTTCCGGGTCGAGAAGGCGGGAATCATCCATGCCGGTGTCGGCAAGGTCAGCTTCACCGAGGCGGCCCTCCTCGCCAACGTCCGCGCCTTCGTGGACGCGGTGATCAAGGCGAAGCCGACAGGAGCCAAGGGGACGTATCTGCAAAAGGTCAGCATCGCCTCCACCATGGGGCCTGGCCTGAAGGTCAATGTGCCCAGCATCACCGAGGGGTGAGGCGGGTTCGAGGATTTCCGGCGTCAGCCGGAAGACATGGGGGCTCGGGCCTCCATGACGCCTGTCCGAAACTGTAGGCGCCGCACCTGGAGGGATAGCTTCCGGGGAGGCTTAAACGGGGGGTCCGGCCTGCATAGACAGTGATTGCAAGGCGTTTGGTCGGGGGCATCGCGTTGCGGTGCGTTGCGGCGGGCGGCTTGGGGTTCTGGGACAGGGCACGCGGTGCCAGCGCCGTGAGGCGATGGGTGCTGTTCGACAACCTGTGCGGTGAGGGTTTTCCGGTTGATCCGGAGGACCCGCCGGACATGAGGAGCGGAGACGAAAGTGAACCGTGACCAGAAAAAGGATCTGGTTTCCTCCCTCAAACATCTGATTTCGGAAAGCGCCGTCGTCGTCGTCACCCACTACGCGGGTATGACGGTGGCGGAGATGGGCGCGCTCCGGACTCAGATGCGAAAGGAAGGGGCCAGTTTCAAGGTAACCAAGAACCGGCTCACACGTCTCGCCCTGGCGGGTACCAAGTACGAAGGCCTGAGCGGGCTGTTCACGGGTCCGACGGCGGTTGCCGTCTCCAAGGATCCGGTCGCAGCGGCGAGGGTCAGCGTCAAGTATGCGAAGGGGAATGAGAAACTGGTCATCCTGGGCGGTTCGCTCGGTGGCAGCAAGCTTGACATACGGGGCATCCAGGCCCTGTCCGAGCTGCCGTCGCTGGACGAGTTGCGCGGCAGGTTGATCGGAATGATCAACACCCCGGCGACCCGTATTGCAGGCGTCCTGCAAGCCCCGGCCGGGCAACTGGCGCGGGTGCTCAAGGCCCATGCCGACAAGCAGGGCGGGGAAGTGGGCGAGGCTGCGTAAGCATTCCAACCAACCGAACATTCTTGCGACTCAGGAGTTAAGGGACCATGGCCGATCTTGCCAAGCTCGTGGACGAGCTTTCTCAACTGACCGTCATCGAGGCGGCGGAACTTTCGAAGATGCTGGAGGAGCGCTGGGGCGTGTCGGCCGCGGCTCCGGTGGCGGTTGCGGCCGCGGGCCCGGTTGCGGCCGCGGCCCCGGTGGAGGAGCAGACCGAATTCGACGTGATCCTGGCCGATGCCGGTGACAAGAAGATCAACGTGATCAAGGAAGTGCGGGCGATCACCAATCTCGGCCTGAAAGAGGCCAAGGACCTGGTGGAAGGCGCGCCGAAGGTGGTTAAGGAGGCCGTGTCCAAGGACGAGGCCAACGCGATCAAGAAGAAACTGGAGGAGGCCGGAGCGAAGGTCGAACTCAAGTAGCGACGGGCTATCTCGGGTTGGAAAAATCGCGCCGATAGCGAAACTGGGGGGTCGGAAGCGGGCGGGGCGGGAGCTTCGCCTGCGGTCCGGCCTTCCGGCGTTTGTCGGAGGGCGGATCCCCGGCGATTTGGCCGGGGGGGTCGCGACGAGAGAGTGTAGCAAGAGTTTATCAATAACTTTGAATTGATATGAAATTACACGCCATAGTGGCTACGCGCATTTGACATCCCTGGGGTTCCTCGGGGATGCGGTTTGGTGCGCCATGGCGGGTACGGGGTGTGGACGGGGGCTGGGATACCGGCTTCTGGTACGGGCTGACGAGGTCCGTAGAGAAGGTTCGTAGAAACTTGCGAAGTTCAAGGAGCGGCAATGGCTAAGTCCTTCACGGCTCGGAAGCGGGTTCGGAAAAGCTTTGGGCGAATCCCGACCGTCGCCCCCATGCCCAACCTCATCGAGGTGCAGAAGAGTTCCTACGCCCAGTTTCTGCAAATGGACGTGGCTCCGGAGGACCGGGTCGTCTTCGGTCTTCAGGAGGTCTTCAAGTCGGTGTTCCCGATACGCGACTTTTCCGGCAGGGGTGAGCTGGAATACGTCAAGTACGAATTCGAGCCGCCGAAGTACGACGTGGACGAATGCCAGCAGCGGGGCATGACCTTCGCGGCTCCGCTTAAGCTGACGCTTCGGCTGGTGGTGTGGGACATCGACGAGGATACCGGCTCCCGCTCCATCCGCGACATCAAGGAGCAGGATGTCTACATGGGCGACATGCCGCTGATGACCGCCAACGGCACCTTCGTCATCAATGGTACCGAGCGGGTGATCGTCAGCCAGATGCACCGTTCGCCGGGGGTGTTCTTCGATCACGACAAGGGCAAGACCCACTCGTCAGGCAAGTATCTTTTCGCCGCCCGGGTGATCCCGTACCGTGGCTCGTGGCTGGACTTCGAATTCGACGCCAAGGATCTGGTCTATGTGCGCATCGACCGGCGGCGCAAGTTGCCGGTGACGACGCTTCTGTATGCCTTGCAGGGCGACTCCGGGGACGAGGGCTCCGCCACCCAGGACGGGCGTGGCATGACCGCGGAGGAGATCCTCAGCTACTTCTACGAGAAGGTAACCTATACCCGCGATGCCACTGGCTGGAAGTCACCGTTCTCCATGGAACGGATGCGGGGCGTGAAGCTTCTGTACGATCTTGTGGACGCGGCCACCGGCGAGGTCAAGGCGGAGGCTGGGGCCAAGATGACGCCGCGTCTTATCCGCAAACTGAGGGACGAAGGCCTGGCCGAGCAGCGTGTCTTTCCCGAGGAGCTGCTGGGGCGGTTCGTGGCGCTTGACATCGTCAACGAGACCACCGGCGAGATCTATGCCGAGGCCGGGGAGGAACTGACGGCCCCGTTGCTGGACACTCTGGCCAAGGCCGGGGTCATGGAGCTGTCGGTTCTGCATATCGACCACGTCAACGTCGGTCCCTACATCCGTAATACCCTGTTCGTGGACAAGAACAACTCCCGCGAGGAAGGGCTGATCGACATCTACCGGGTGATGCGTCCGGGCGAACCGCCGACCCTGGAAACGGCGGAGGCTCTGTTCCGGGGTCTGTTCTTCGACCCCGAGCGCTATGACCTCTCGGCGGTCGGGCGGGTGAAGATGAACGCCAGATTGGACATACAGGGCGTTCCCGATACCATGCGGGTGTTGCGGCGGGACGATATTCTGCGGATTATCAAGGTCCTGGTCGAACTGAAGGACGGCAAGGGCGAGATCGACGACATCGACCACCTGGGCAATCGCCGGGTGCGGTCGGTGGGCGAACTGATGGAAAACCAGTACCGGGTCGGCCTTTTGCGCATGGAACGGGCCATCCGCGAGCGGATGAGTTCGGTGGACATCGACTCGATCATGCCGCATGACCTGATCAACGCCAAGCCGGCGGCGGCGGCGGTGCGGGAGTTCTTCGGCTCCTCGCAGCTCTCCCAGTTCATGGACCAGACCAACCCGTTGGCCGAGATCACTCACAAGCGGCGCCTGTCGGCCCTGGGGCCCGGCGGTTTGACCCGCGAGCGGGCCGGGTTCGAGGTCCGGGACGTGCACCCGACCCATTACGGTCGCATCTGTCCCATCGAAACGCCGGAAGGCCCGAACATCGGCCTGATCAACTCGCTGGCTACCTTCGCGCGGGTGAACCAATACGGTTTCATCGAAAGCCCGTACCGGCGGGTGGTGGAGGCGAGGGTGACCGACGAGGTGACCTATCTGTCGGCCATGGAGGAGGGGCGTTATACCATCGCCCAGGCCAATGCCGAACTGACCGCTGACAATCACTTCGTCCATGACCTGATAAGCTGCCGCCGCGACAGCGATTTCGTCATGGTGCAGCCGGCGGAAATCGACTACATCGACGTTTCGCCGAAACAGCTCGTGTCGGTGGCGGCGGCGCTGATTCCCTTCCTTGAGAACGATGACGCCAACCGGGCGTTGATGGGTTCGAACATGCAGCGTCAGGCGGTGCCGCTGATGCGGGCCGAGGCACCGCTGGTGGGTACCGGCATGGAGGAGACCGTCGCCCGCGACTCCGGTGCCTCCATCGTCGCCCGTCGCTCGGGCGTGGTCAGTCAGGTGGATGCCACCCGCATCGTGGTGCAGGCGACGGAAGAGACCTCGACCTCGACGCCGGGCGTTGACATCTATCGGCTGTCGAAATTCCAGCGCTCCAACCAGAACACCTGTATCACCCAGCGGCCATTGGTGCTGGTGGGCGATATGGTGAGAAAGGGTGACATCATCGCCGATGGTCCGTCGACCGAGTTGGGCGAGTTGGCACTGGGTCGCAACGTGCTGGTCGGCTTCATGCCATGGAACGGCTACAACTTCGAGGACTCGATCCTCATCTCCGAGCGGATCGTCCGTGACGACGTGTTCACCTCCATCCATATCGAGGAATTCGAGGTGATGGCCCGGGACACCAAACTCGGCCAGGAGGACATCACCCGCGATATCCCCAACGTCGGCGAGGACGCGCTGAAGAACCTGGACGAGGCCGGCATCGTCTACATCGGGGCCGAGGTCAAGGCGGGGGACATCCTGGTGGGCAAGGTGACGCCGAAGGGCGAGTCGCCGATGACACCGGAGGAGAAGCTGCTGCGGGCGATCTTCGGCGAAAAGGCCTCGGACGTGCGTGACACCTCGTTGCGGGTGCCGCCTGGTGTTACTGGCACGGTGGTGGAGGTGCGCGTGTTCTCCCGCCGGGGCGTGGAGAAAGACGAACGCGCCCTGGCTATCGAGCGGTCGGAAATCGAGCGCCTGGCCAAGGATCGCGACGACGAGAAGCACATCCTGGTGCGCAGTTTCCAGGAACGGCTTGGGCATATCATCACCAACGCCAAGGCGGTGAGCGGTCCCAAGGGGCTGAAGGCCGGCACGGTTCTGACCGAAGCGGTGCTGAAGGAATTCCTGCCGGGGCAGTGGCGTCACATTGTCGTCGAGGACGACGGGGTGATGGAAGAGGTGGAGGCGCTGAAGAAGCTGTATGACGCCAGCATCAACACGCTTCAGGAGCGATTCGAGAACAAGGTGGAGAAGCTTCAGCGCGGCGACGAACTGCCGCCCGGCGTCATGAAGATGGTCAAGGTGTTCGTGGCGGTGAAGCGCAAGCTGCAACCCGGCGACAAGATGGCCGGCCGCCACGGCAACAAGGGGGTGATTTCCCGTATCGTGCCGGTGGAGGACATGCCGTTCGCCGCCGACGGTACGGCTCTGGACGTGGTGCTGAATCCCCTGGGTGTGCCGTCACGCATGAACGTGGGGCAGATTCTCGAAACCCACCTTGGGTGGGCCTGCAACGGGCTCGGGCGGCAGATAGGCGACGTGCTGGCGGCGGTGCAGGCTGGACGTGGGTCCCTCGAAAGTCTTCGTGGCAAGTTGAACAGCGTGTACGGCGATGCGATCTATAAGGAAGATATCGTCGATATGACGGACTCCGAGGTGCTGGAACTGGCCGGTAATCTGCGCAATGGCGTGCCCATCGCTTCGCCGGTGTTCGACGGGGCGCGGGAGAGCGACATCGTTGCCATGCTGGAAAAGGCGGGTCTGCATCGATCCGGGCAGGTCACCCTTTACGACGGCCGTACCGGGGAGCCGTTCGACCGTCAGGTCACGGTGGGTTTCATCTACATGCTGAAGCTGCACCATCTGGTGGACGACAAGATTCACGCCCGTTCCATCGGTCCCTACTCGCTGGTGACCCAGCAGCCGCTGGGCGGCAAGGCGCAGTTCGGTGGCCAGCGCTTTGGCGAGATGGAGGTGTGGGCGCTGGAGGCCTACGGAGCAGCCTATACCTTGCAGGAAATGCTGACAGTGAAGTCGGATGACGTGTCGGGACGAACCAAGGTCTATGAGTCCATCGTCCACGGCGACGATGCCTTCGAGGCCGGTATTCCGGAGTCGTTCAACGTTCTCGTGAAGGAAATGCGATCCCTTGGACTTGACGTGGAACTGATACAGCGCGGGGGCTGAGGCCTCGGCGCGGGACGGTCGGGCGCAGGAAGGGGCAGGGGATAGGGCAATCGGGTGAAAACTGAGAGCGGTGGGTGAAACAGGGTAAAATCGTGAACAAAAGGCGCGATGAGCGCCCGCGCGACCGTTCGCGCGCAAGCCACGTTGGATCCATTGGAATTACTGAACTCGTCAAAAATTCCTACCATATATCCCCCTGAGTCCACAGCCGACGTCACTTCCCCTAGCGACGTCGTCCCTCCAAAAATTAAATTTGACGATGAATTCAAATATAAATTTCCATTTGTCGTGATATCTGTGAAAGTTGGACTAGCAATTGTATCAAGATTTATATTTATTCCCCCTCCGGCAGTTCCGATTCCCCCGCCAGATAAGTTGCCAATCGTATTCACGGCGATCATAGTATTTCCTTGTGCAACTGTATTTGCTGCTGATCCAAATACTGGTGAGACAGTCAAGGTACTCAAGCTACGCGACACATTGATTCCGTTCGACCCAGAAAATACTGCTGAACCGCCCGACTTGATTGTTTGCCCAACATCTCCCGATGACGACTTAAGTTTCCAACCGTCATATGTCGCAATATTGTCTAAATCTCCAGTCAAAGCAAAATCGCTTGCTTGATAGCCACCGAGATACTGGGCATTGAGATTAGTATTGATCGTTCCGTTTGAAATCGGAATATTTCCCGAAGCATTCCCAACTGCGTAGCCGGAAATTGAATTGGCGCTCATTGCATTCATTGCCGTCCGGGCAAGGGGCACCGCCTGTATTCTTTTTCGTGGAATCATTTCTGGATCCTGTCCAATCCGAATTCCCAGATAATATGTCCTGTTTGCAAAATTAAAATTAGTCGGTATTGGATTTATTTTTCCGAGATAAGTTTTTAGCAATCCATTTTCAATCGTAGCAACCTGGGTTTCTTCCCAAACGCGCTCTGCCTCATCCGCATCAGAAGGATAAGGATCTTTTTCTGATCGGTCACGATCATACAACGAAAATCGAACTTCATAATCACCATTCGCCAATTCTTTATTTTCACTGTCCAAAAGAAACGCTGATACCTCAATATCTCCGATATTTTCCTGAATGTTCTGCGTCGTTTCAGCCAAAACTTTTCCCATTTCTTCTTTCAACTCACCAACAACAACCCGTCCTCCAAAACCAAACAAGTCATCTTTTTCATCATCCCCTCCTTCGATATTGATGCCAAACCCATTTTCGTATGCCGATTCATTTCTCTTTCGCGCAATATCCTCCCGTATTTTTCCAATCATCTCATTCCCAATACCAATTTTTCTGATTTCGCTGGCGATGTTTGTATTCCAATTTCCGATACTCTCAGCCAGCGATTCAACTTTTTTGTTATGGTATGTCATTACTCTCTCAAATATCCTTGCAGGCAAATTTTCACTCAAGCTGATTCCGACTTTTGAAAATATTATCAAAAAAAGAACAACAAGAATTGCTGCCGCTTGCTTCACAAATCTCTTCCAAAATAATGGCAGCTCCGTATAATACTGAAAAGTATCTTGATTCTTTGTTTCGCTAATTTCGTAATTTACGCTTTTTAAATTCGGTGTTTTTGTTTTTTCCAAAGGTTGATGCAAAATAGCAAATGAATTTTTCTTTCGTCGTCCCATCTCAAGGGACCGTTTTGCA
>JBKACM010000083.1:0-9673 GCA_046269335.1 Alphaproteobacteria bacterium
CGGGATGGTCCGCACCCAGGGCCTTCTCCCGGACCTCCAGGGCACGGAGATAGAGGGCACTCGACCAGGGAGCCGCTGTAGAGCCGGGCTGTCTTGTTGCCGATCAGTTCGCTGGTGACGAACCAGTTGATGGAGGCGTTGTGCCCGGTGTTGCAGAAGGCAATCTGCACGTCATCGGGTGGGATGCCTGCCGTGGCGTGGATCGCTTCAAGCTGCTTTTTGTCCGGAAACAGGCCTCCGCCGTTGACGGTCATCCGGCTCGCCGGCAGATTGCGGGCCCCGGGAATGGTTCCGGGGCTTTTGGCCGTCGGGTGTTGGACGGCACCGGTGAACTGTTCCTCCGGTCGGGTATCCACCAGAAGGGTGCCGGCCTGTCTGGCCTTGTCCACCTCATCGGCCGAAACCAGCATTCCGGTGCGGACGATTGCACTGAACGTTTTCGGGATTGGCGTGACCATGCCGGTTTCCAGCGGATTGAGCGGCTTTCCGTACCGTGTCGCCTCCCGCTCATAGGCCTCCTGCCCGCCGTTGAGGATGGAAACGTCGTTGACCCCCAGCAGCTTCAGGGTCCAGTAGATGCGGGTGGCAATCCCCACATCGTGGAAGGTCCTGCCTTCGGGCAGAATCACCACGTGGGTTTTCGTGTCGATGCCAAGCCCCCCCACCAACCGTGACAGCGAGGCCGGATGTTCCGGAAGCTGCGCCGGGATAGGCCCCCGGTCGACCCGCCAGCCGTCAAGCACGTAGTCGGTGTGGATAGCTCCGGGGACGTGGGCGCGGAGGTATTCGGTCCTGGTGCGAACATCCAGGAACACCACGCCCGGGTCCCCGATGTGAGCTTTCACCCACGCGGGGTCGACGAGTGGCGTGGCTGCCAGGGCCGGGGAGGAAGTGAACAGCATGGCAGTGAGAAGGGCCACGGAGCGAAGTATCCGAAGACCCAGAACACCCTTTCTCATATTTTTCCCGCCTACATGAGGGCAAGCATGGCCCGGATCACGGCCTCGGCCCCGGTGGCAATCTGGGCGATGGTAGAGTCCAGCATGTAACATGGAGTGGTCACCAGCTTGGCGGCGCGATCGATGATCACCTCGCCATGAGAGGTAATCTTGTGATGCGCCCCCAGTTTTTCCAGGGCGGCGGCAGTGCCGGGGTCCTGGCCAATGGTCACATCGACCCCACCCAGGACCTTGGCCATGACGGCAGGGGAGATACATAGGGCACCCATGGGCTTGCCGGCGGCGCGGGTGTCGCGGATGGCCCGCTCCACGTCGGCCTGGACCGAGCAGCCAGGGCCATCGAAGGCAAACGAAGACAGGTTCTTGGCCGCGCCGAAGCCGCCGGGAAACACGATGCCGTCGAAATCCGATGCCTTGTACTGCGCCAGGCCGCGAATGGCACCGCGGGCGATCCGGGCCGATTCCACCAGAACGTTGCGGGTCTGGCCGTCTTCCACCTGGCCGGTCAGGTGGTTCACGACGTGCGCTTGCGCGATATCGGGGGCAAAACACTCATAGCTGGCCCCCTGGCGGTCGATGGCCAGGAGTGTCAGCACGGCCTCGTGGATTTCGGAACCGTCGTAGACGCCACAGCCGCTCAATACCACGGCGATTCGTTTCTTGCCGCTCATGACTGTTCTCACCTTTCTTGCACACGAGGGGTCGAAGCCCTGCTAGGTTGGGGGGGAAAGGTCGTTTCTTCGAGGAAAGAACCATGCCCTATGAGGCCGCCTACGCCAAGCTTCAAACACGTTTCGCCCGTCTGATCAAGCTGGAGGAAGCCATCGCTTTCCTCAATTGGGACAATGCCGCCATGATGCCGGCCGGTGGGGCCGACAGCCGGGCCGAACAGACGGCGACCTTGAAGACGATCCATCACGAGTTGCTGACGGAACCGGAGGTGGAGGCGTGGCTGGAGGAGGCCATGGCCACTGAGTCGGCCCAGGCCGATTCCTGGTCTCGCGCCAATCTGCGGGAGATGCGGCGGTTGTGGGTGCATGCAGCCGCCGTTCCCTCCGATCTGGTGGAAGCTCTGTCCCGCGCCGAGGCTGCTTGCGAGATGACCTGGCGGGAGGCCAGATCCCGGTCGGATTTCGCCATGGTGGCTCCGAAGCTGACGGCGCTTCTGGGACTGGTGCGACAGGTGGCGGTGGCCAAGGCCGAAAGACTGGGGTGCGCTCCTTACGAGGCTCTTCTCGACCAGTACGAACCTGGCGGCAAATGTACCCGGATCGACCGGGTGTTCGGCGAGCTGGAATCGTTCCTGCCGGGTTTCCTGGCCCAGGTTCTGGAACGTCAGGGACCGACCCCCCTGGTTCCGGCTGGGCCGTTTCCGGTGGCAGGGCAGCGCTCCCTGGGGGCGAGGCTGATGACGGTCCTGGGTTTTGACTTCCGGCACGGACGGCTGGATGTCAGCCATCACCCATTCTGCGGTGGAACCCAGGACGACGTGCGCATCACCACCCGCTATGACGAGGCCGACTTTTCCACCAGTCTCATGGGGGTGCTGCACGAAACCGGGCATGCCCTGTACGAACTGGGTCTGCCCCAGGCTTGGCGTTATCAGCCGGTGGGGCGGGCGCGGGGCATGGGCATGCACGAAAGCCAGTCCCTGCTGATGGAAATGCAGGCCTGCCGCTCGCGGGAGTTCCTCACCTTCGCCGCGCCGATGATGCGTGAGGCCTTTGGGGGAGGAGGGCCGGCGTGGGAGGCGGACAACCTGTATCGTCATTACACCCGTGTCGCTCCCGGCTTCATCCGGATCAACGCCGACGAGGTGACCTATCCCGTCCATGTGATTCTGCGGTATCGTCTGGAGCAGGCGCTGGTATCCGGGGGGCTGGAGGTGGCCGATTTGCCTGGTGCCTGGAACGAGGCGATGACACGCATGATGGGGATCACTCCCGCGAACGACGCCCAGGGGTGCCTTCAGGATATCCACTGGTACGATGGTGCCTGGGGGTACTTTCCTACCTATACGCTGGGGGCGATGGCCGCCGCGCAATTGTTTGCGGCCGCCCGTGCCGCCGACCCGGAAATACTGGCCGCCATCGCCGTCGGTGATTTTCGGCCCCTGCTGACCTGGCTGCGGCTTCACGTGCATGGCAAGGGGTCGCAACTTTCCACCGACGGGCTGTTGACCGAAGCCACCGGCCGGCCGCTGGAGGCGGCGGCCTTCAAGGAACACCTGCAACGTCGATATCTCGATGGGATGTGACAATGACTCTCGACCCGGAGACCGGATACGTCGTCGATACGGAGTACACGTTCAACGTATACCCGGAGATGTTTCCCAGCAATCTGTCCTATGTCTGTGCCGAGCGCGGGTACGCAACCCGGCTGAGCCGTCTGAACGAGGGGTTCGATTACTGCGAGCTTGGTTGCGGTAATGGGGTTGGCAGCAATCTCATGGCGGCGAGCCATCCGCAAGGGCGGTTCGTGGCCGTGGACCTGAATCCGGCCCACATCGTCAACGGCCGCCGTCTGGCCGAGGCGGCAAATCTTGGGAATATCCGTTTCCTGGAGAGCGTCTTCGCCGATCTGCTGACCCGAGACGATTTGCCGGAGTTCGATATTATCGCCCTGCACGGGGTCTACTCCTGGATCGGCGAACGTCACAGGGCCGAAGTGGTGTCGTTCATCCGCGACAGGCTTCGTCCTGGCGGAGTGGTCTACGTCAGTTACAACACCTTGCCCGGCTGGGCCGATTCCATGCCGATCCGCCAGCTTATGGTCGAGCATACCGCCGGGATGAATGTCTCCAGCGTCGAGAGGGCCGGGATCGCCCGTGACTTTCTGAAGGAGATATCCGGCTACAAGATGGGATATTTCGGGGAGGGCACGCTTCCCGCCAACATCGTGAAGTCGCTCGATCAGCAATCAAGGGAGTACCTGGCCCACGAATACCTGAATGCCGACTGGCATCCCCAGTATTCGGCCGAGGTGGCCCGCGAGATGGCCCGGGCCAGGCTGGCCTATGTCGGCGATGCCACGCTCCGCAACAACGCTCTGTCCCTGCTGTTTCCTGAGCCAGTGCAGAAGTTCATCACCAGTGCCCCATCCCCCACCGCCGTGCAGACGCGGAAGGATTATCTGACCTCGATCCGTTTCCGCCAGGATCTGTTCGTCAAGGGAGCGAACCGGGTCATGGCCATGGGCCGAGAAGGCCTGTACGCCTCCATTCGTTTCGCCAGCATGAAGACCGACCCGATTCCCACCGCCATCGCCACCCCGAGCCGGGAAATATCATTGGAGGGCCTGCCGCGCGAAATGGTGGCCCGGTGCCGGGAGAGGCCCCTGCAGGCGCTGGACATCATCGAGAGGTTTCTTGCCGCGGGTCACTCGGCCGCAACCGCCCTGTACTACCTGGAGGTTCTGGTGGCCATGGCGCTGCTGGAGCCGATTCCCATCGACAGGGAATCCTACGGCGAATTCCCCGGTCTGGATGTCGCAAAACAGCGCCTTTTCTCGATCGGGGATTTCAACCGGGCCATATGTGCGTTCTCGTTCTCCCGGATGATCAATGCCACTCTGGTAGCACCGTTGACCGGTGCCAGACAGGTGGTGTCGTGGCTGGAGGCCGGCCTGTTGCTGGGGTGGGAGCAGGAGGGGGCGGATGGGGCCGCCGGATGGTGCGCCGCGCGTATTCTCAGAACCGGCAACAATCTGGTCAGCGACGGCCGTGCCCTGGTCGGACAGGGGGAGCACGTGGATTTCCTTAATGGTACGCTCGGGAATTTCTGTGATAACCGGCTGCCGACCCTGGTCAAGGCCGGGGCGATCACGGTGACGGAGGGCAGAGGGCAGGGGGCAGAGGGCAGGGGATAGGGGGCAGAGGATGGAGGGTTGGCAATGGCCCCAATTTTTTTCCAAACAGAAAAAAAGGGCTGGCCGTTACCAATTGTTAACCCGGATGGGGTCATATGGTCCGGCGATGCGCGGGATCCTCCCCGACAGCAGCGACGGACGTGGAAGGCTACAGAAGGTCGACCCTGAAGGCGGTAGAAGACCGCTCATCCACGCTCCCCCCGCCTCTGGACGATTCGCACCCCGTTCCCACTTCTGGACCCGTTGGACCGTAACGCCAAGCTCCATCTGCGACAGACCGAGCAGGCGGCGATACCGGCGAGCACAATATTTGACGCATCGTTCCGCTTGTGCGCCGGTATCAAGCGGCCATTGCGGCCGCGGCCAAGCCCACGGACGTGGGCGCCCGGCCAGGGACCATACGATGAGTCGATTTATCGGCTCATCGGTATGACACAGCCGGACCCGTTCTCCGACGTGGGCATCGAAAGGGTGGCGGTGCCTCATGGCACGCACCAGGGTTCGCGGTGGCCACGCTGGCTCGGGCGGGCGTGGCCGGCGGACAGCATGATGGCGGCCACGTCCTCGCCCGAGGGCAGGCGCACGGCAGCATCCACTCGGCCACCGTACTTGTCGCGGCCAATGGCCGAGACCTGTACCGGGCCGGAGCCGAGCAGCGCCGCCAGATGGTCGTGGGCGGCAAGGGCGGCCTCGCGCTCGGCCTCGCAGGCCCCGCGCAGCTCGGGAGCATCGATGTCGCGAAGGCGGACGTTGGTGACCAGTTCCTGCCCCAGCCATATGTGCACGCAGGCCTGGAACGTATCGCCATCAATGACCCGAACGACGTCGGCGGAATAGGGGCCGGCCAGCTCTTCCGCGAACGCCGGAGTCGCAAGCCAGCAGGCTGCCACCAGGGCAGCCGAGTGAAATCCAGACATGACCGGACAGTGCCGGCCGAAGGCCCGACGGGCGCAAAAACAGCGGGCCGGGCCAGAACCAGACGAGCCGGGAAGCCCGACCCGCCGGCGCCCGCCCTAGCCTTCGGCCGTGCCCATCCTGCTCCCGCCCCACGTGTGCAGCGGGATTGTTGATGTGCCGGTCCTTCGGATATAGTCACAGACAGCCATTGCCTTGCTCCAGTTAAGCGAGGTTGTGGTCAGGGGCGGGTCGGTGTTGCTAGCGCCGATCCGTCCCGCTTGCGCCCGCGACGCGGGCGGAACGCGGGGATATCGTAGCGTGTTCGCGCGCGGCTATCCACTCCGAAATGGAGAAAGACAGTGCCACAGTCTCCCAACGGCAATGCGCCACTTCGGCACTGGCATGGATGCGTCGACACCTGGCACGATAGCCACCAGGGTGCCCCCGACGACGGCGTCGGCTTCCGTGTCGACGTCGCGCCCCTTTCTGCCGATCCCTACCAGTAGGCTGGTGCGTTCCTGCGCAGGCGCGCGCCAACCGTCGCGGCGCTGAGGGAGTCGAATGGCACCAGTAGCGGAATTTCCGTCAGGACTCTGATCTGGCCATAGGTTTCGATCGCCTGACGATTGGCGGGATTGGGTGGGCCGTTGAGAATAACACCGGCTACGAACAGACCCCGTCCGCGCAGGGCATTCAGGGTGAGCAGGGTATGATTGATGGTGCCAAGGGCGGTTCTCGCCACGACCACCACCGGCAACCCAAGCTTCTCCATCAGGTCGATCATCAGATGGCGGTCGTTGAGGGGAACCAGGACGCCACCGGCTCCCTCCACGACGACCGGATTGGTGGTTTCCGGGGCTACGATGTCTTCCAGACGGATTCGCACTCCCTCCCGCTCGGCGGCCTGGTGGGGGGAGAGGGGATCCTTCAGGACATAGGAGGAAAGATGGACCCGATCCGGCGGTAGCGCCGTCAGTCGTACCACTTCGGCGGCATCGGTTCCTGGAATCTGGCCGGTATCGTCCTCTTTCTGGATGGGGGTTCCGGTCTGCACCGGCTTCCAGTAATCGGCCCCCAGAGCCCACACCAGACCGGCGGCGGCCACGGTCTTGCCTACGTCGGTGTCGGTGCCGGTAACGAAAACCCCGTGCATGGACTGGCGCATCATGTCTCTCCCCTGCGGTAGAAAGCATAGGCGACATGATAGGTGATTGTCACTCCTTCCGCATTGTTGCCCATCAGGCGCAACACGCGGCGCAGATCACCGGCACCAAGGGGGCGGTGTGACGGCTGGGCCGCGTGTGCTCCGACCCGTTTCAAGGTAGCGACGAATGTCAAAGGGTCCGAATAGCGTCGTAACAGCGCCTCGTCGCGCACCGAGCCGGAGCCTCCATCCGGCCAGGAAGCCGCCAGTTCGGTCGGCGTCGGATAACGCGGCGTACCGGCGGTCAGCCCCAGCGCCGCGTGGGCGGCCCGCCACTCCTGAAACGTCTCGCAGGCCAGGGTGGTAAAGGCGAGCCACCCTCCCGGTGCCAGGCGATCCCTCATCGCCTGTAAAGGCTCGTCCAAGGTTTCGAACCATTGGAAGGCCAGATTCGAGCAGATGAGATCGAATCCGCCCCGCACTGCCAGGTGTTCGCCGTCCATGCACAGGAAATGGATGCCTTCCTCCCCCGTGCCATCACGGCAGGCTGAAACCATGGCGGGAGAAAGGTCGCTTGCGACCCAACGTGATCCAGGCAGCCGGCCGCGGACGGCGCGGGTAAGAAACCCTGTGCCGCAGCCGATTTCCAGGACCAGGGGATTAGGAGGCAGCGGCAAGGCGGCGATACGTTCGGCAAGATGTCCGGCGACCTCATGCTGCACGACGGCGGCACCGTCATAATCGGCGGCGGCGGCTCCGAAGGCGGTAGCGATGGCGGCTTTGCGTCTATTCGGGGTCAAGGGAAAGGTCCGCCAGAAAATCCCGCAGATGCCGGGCGCACCACGCCGGGTCCGTCACCGGAAGGAGGTGTCCTCCTCCCTGGTGCCAACATAGTCTCGTCCCAGGTCTGCCATCAAAACATTGTTCGGTCATGGCTGGAGTTACGATCGGATCGTTGCGGCCGGCCAGGGCCAGGAGAGGGGAGGGGTCCCGCGCCAGGGTTTCCCGCTCGTCCCAACCCCTAAGCCACTCCAGTCCCGCTGCGCAGGCCTCCCGATCCAGGGTTTCCGTGAACTCCGGCCCGGTCGGGAGACCGCAGCGTCCCAGAAACTCGGCTGCCACAGCGCGTGGGGCGGCCGTGAAGCGGAAGATCATCCGATCCAGGACCTTTGCGGCCACCGCCGGACGGTAATCGGCGGCCTCGATAAAACGGGAAAAGCCGTTGACGGCGACCAGGGCTTTCCACCGCGATGGACGGTGGTGCAGGAGCCAGAGAAAGCCGGTAGAATGACCGACGGCGATCACGGGGACATTGTCCGGCAACGGTGGCGATGACGGCTGACCGTGAAATCCAAGGTCGAAGGTGACGGAGTAGACCTCCGGCAGATACTCCCGCAACGGATCAAAGAACGAAGCGTCAAGGCCCCAACCATGAACGAAGGCCAGACAAAGTTTCATGACACTGCCTGCGGTGTCACGGCTGCCATACGAGGCAATGCAGCCAGGAGACGATCCATTTCCGCCGGGCCGTGCATGGCGCTGACGGCGAAGCGGATGCGGCTGGTGCCGGCGGGAACGGTCGGCGGGCGGATGGGGATGGCGAGGATTCCCTCCGCTTCCAGGATTTTGCTGGCCTCCAGGGTCCTGGCCGCATCCCCGAGTATGGCCGGAACGATCTGGGTGGTGGAATTTCCGTAATCCAGACCCAGTTTCCGCAAGCCCTCCCGCAGGCGGTCGGCGTTGGCGTGCAGCTGTGCTCGCTCGGCCTCCAGGGAGGGAACCAGTTCCAGAGCGGCATCCATAGCCCCCAGTACCGCCGGAGGCAGGGCAGTAGAGTAGAGGAAGCCGGCACAGCGGTTGATCAGGTACGCCTTGAGTTGATGAGAGCAGGCGATATAGGCACCAAATCCGCCCAGGGCCTTGCTGAAGGTCCCCATGACTAGGTCAAAACGGCCGGGGAAGGCACTGGTCAGTCCCATGCCCCCGGGGCCCAGGACACCGGTGGCGTGGGCTTCGTCCACGTATAGAAAGGCATCGAATCGCTCCGCCAGGGCCAGCAGCCCTTCCATCTCGGCGCGGTCGCCGTCCATGCTGAACACCGACTCGGTCAGAATGAAGCGCTGACCGGATTGCCCAGCGTGGCCACTCAGCAGTTGTTCCAGATGATCGAGATCGTTATGGCGAAAGCGGATCTGTCGCACGCCCGCGGCGAGGCAGCCGTGATGCAGACTGGCGTGGTTCAAACGATCCGTGAATACCAGCGGGTCCCGCCCCAGCATCGACCGGTCGAACAGGGCGGGCAGGACGGCGGCGTTGGCCTGGAAGCCGCTGTTGAGAATCAGGGCTGTTTCCGTCCCCTTCAGGGCCGCAAGCCGGCTCTCTACCTTTTCATGCAGGTCAAAGGTGCCGCACACCAGACGGGATGCGGTGGCACCGGCACCATGGGACCGGGTCCAGGCCTGCGCCCTGGTGATCAGCAGAGGGTGGGTGGCCAGCCCCAGATAGTTGTTGGAGGAAAAATTGAGAAGCTCACGCCCCTCCCGTCGCAGTACACCCCCAGCCTCCGGCTGCACGGGCCGCAGAACCCTTTCAGCGTGGCTGGTCTTCAATCCACCGAGAAAGGTTTCCAATCGTTCCTGTAGGCGATTCATCGTGTGCTTCGGGTCAACCCGGACCCTTGCCATCCCCAGGGCAATCGAGTGAACCCGATTGCCCTGGTTTGTTCTTGTCCCTCAATCGCCGGGCGGGCGCGTCCGCGCCCTTGGCTTGCGCGCACACGGGTGCGCGGGCGCTCAATGCGCCAGTT
>JBKACM010000084.1:0-9592 GCA_046269335.1 Alphaproteobacteria bacterium
CGTGGTGTCTCTGGTGAACGGCGGTAACTCGGTATGGATCTCGGCTCTGGAGAGCCTGCTGGGTGGTAACGGCGTGGATACTGTCACTCTTGGCAATGCCGGCAATACCCTCCGTGTTTCGGCGGTCGAGACCCTGGTGGGCGGAACTGGCAACGATGTCGTGACGTTGGCTGATGCCGGAAACACTCTGCGGGTATCGGGTGTCGAAAGCCTGCTGGGTGGCACGGGTAGCGATACGCTGGTTCTTGGCAACGGTGGTAACACCATGCTGGTCTCGGCAGTTGAGACCCTGCGCGGTGGAACGGCGACGGATATCGTGACCCTGGGCAACAACGGTGACACCATCACGGTGAGCGGCGTTGAGAGCTTGAGCGGAGCCACGGGGACGGACGTCGTCACGATGGCCGGAAGCGGAAACACCATCGTGGTCACGTTGATTTCCAGCTTGGTGGGCAGCAGCAGTAGAGATGTGGTGTCGTTGGCCAACGCCGGAAACACGATGGTGATCTCGGGTGTGGAAACCCTCAGAGGCGGCAGTGGAACGGATGTGGTGACCATCAGCAACGGTGGAAACACGATTACCCTGTCGGCTATCGAAAGCCTGTCGGGTGGAACCGGCAAGGATCTGGTGTCCCTGGGTAGCAGTGGCAACACGCTGACCATATCGGCCATCGAGTCCCTGGTGGGAGGAAGCGGAACGGAAGTCGTGAGTATGGACAATACCGGCTCCACGATCGCCGTGTCCGGGATCGAGAGCCTGATCGGTGGGACTGGAGTCAACGTGGTGACCCTCGGCAGCTCCGGAAATTCCATCGTGATCGACGCCGTCAACTCGCTGACGGGTGGAACCGGCAACGACATGGTTACCTTCGCCAACAACGGACAGACGATGTTCCTGGCGGCAGTGGAGAGCCTGATAGGTGGTACCGGTTCGGATCGCGTCACGCTCGGTAACAGTGGCGGTACGATCATGATCGGCAACATCGAGTCACTGACCGGAGGCACCGGCCGCGATACGGTCAAGCTGAGCAGTGCTGGTAACACTTTGGCTCTGTCGTTGGTTGAGACCCTGACTGGAGGTAGCGGAACGGATGTCGCCGTTCTCGGTAACGAGAACTCGACGCTCGTCATCTCCGCGATCGAAAGTCTGGCGGGTGGTACGGGTGTCAACACGGTAACGCTGGCTGGTAGCGGTGCTACGTTGACGGTGTCTTCCGTTGAAAGCCTGATGGGTAGCTCTGGGACCGACATCGTGAACCTCGGCAACGATGGCAACACGATCGTCGTGTCGGGTCTGGAGAGCTTGGCAGCGGGTAGTGCCACGGATGTGGTCCGCCTTGCGAACAGCGGCAATACGATGGTGGTTTCCAGTGTCGAAAGTCTGGCGGGTGGCGCAGGTAACGATACCATTCGTCTGAACAACGACGGTGCGACGCTTACCATCGCTCAGGTGGAAACCTTGGTCGGCGGGTCGGCCACGGATATCGTCACGATAACCGGAACCGGGGCGACGATCAGTGTGACGGCCATTGAGTCTCTTGCTGGTACGACGGGAACGGATATCGTGACCTTGGGTGGCACGGCTGGTAATACCCTGACCGTGTCCAGCATCCAGAGCCTGACGGGCAGCTCCGGGAGGGATGTCATTCAGCTCGATAACAGCGCCACGACAATCGTCGTGACGAATATCGAGAGCCTGTACGGTGGAACCGGAACCAACACGGTTACCCTGTCCGGGACCGGAAATACTCTGTCAATGGCGAGCATCGACACGTTGACGGGTAGCGCGGGCACGGATGTGGTGACGTTGGGTGGTAACGGGAATACGACCCTCATCAGGTCGGTCGAGAGCCTGACGGGTAGTACCGGTATCGACAGTGTGACTTTGGGCAGCAACAGTACGGCGGTGACTTTCGCGGGTACGACCGGAGGTACGGCGACCGTCGTGGGTTCGACGGGTGCCGATACGATCACCATATCCGGTGGTGTCTCCGTGGTCGGCGGAAGTGGCTCCGACAGGATCACCCTTAATGGTGGCACCGCGAACAGCGTGGTCTTCAAGCTGAGCACCGATGGTAGCTCTGCCGGAAGCACGAGTGGGGCCGACAGGATCACGGGCTTCCGGTCCGGGACCGACAAGGTCGTGATCAGCGGAGATCTGTTGAGCTTGGTGTCGAGAGGTGGCAGCTTGGTTGTCAACTCCGAGGCCAAGGGCTCGGCCAACAACAATGACTCGGTGTCGGTGCTGACCAGTACGGTTACCGGGACGTTGACCAGCGATGGCGGGTTCGGGAACTTCATCTCGGCCCTGGGTACGCTGGCGAGTGGCTCGACGAACTCCTCGCTGTTGGTGGTGGCGCGTGACTCCAACAACAACAGCGGTCTGTACCTGATTACGGAGGGCTCGACGACGACGGTCACCTCCAGCCAGGTGCGGTTGCTGGCCTTCTTCGAGAGCGTGAGCCTGTCGGCCACGAAGAGCGATATCACCAGCTGATATCGGTCGTAGGGGTTCGGATTGAGGGGCAGCCGAGAGGCTGCCCCTTTTTTCGTGTGCGCCCAGCATAGGCGCACTCTTGCGGGTGCGAGTCCCGCCGTAAGCTGGTCACAGTGAACGAAGTGAAGCGCAACTGCGGAAGGGCGACCGACCGTGGGGAGGAAGCGTGGTTCGAAGCTGCGGGCCGATGAACAAAAACCGGATACGAGGTGCCGCCGACCAGGGCAAGCGGGCACGAATCCGTAAAGCTCTCGTGACCAAGGGGCGGCGGCGTAGATCTGGCGGTCGTGCAGTGAAGGAATGCGTTCTTACCTGGGGAGATCTCGCCTTATGCCTGAAAGGGCGACGGCGCTGAGCCGGCGCGAGAAGTCAGCAGAGGCCGTAGTAGCCAACGAGGGATCGCGGGCGAAGGGTCGAACGAGAGAGAGTGAAGTTCCCCTGTGGATGAGCGAGGCCATGCGTCAGAAGCCGGAAACGACCGGGAGGCAGGAGAGGGCGGCGGGCGAATCCCGTCAGGGCTCCGGTCTTGACGAAGCCGAGTCCCCGCCACGGACACCGAACGACACAGGTGCGGGACTGCTTGCAGCAGTCCTTGCGCGAGAGAACCTTCTGCGGGCCATGAAGTAGGTACGAGCCAACAAGGGTGCGGCGGGGGTGGACGGTCTGGACATCGACCAGACGGCCTCGATGCTGCGAACCGCTTGGCCCGCAATCCGCGACAGCCTGCTGAAGGGGACATATCGGCCGCAACCGGTGTGTCGTAAGCGTCGTTCCCGGATCACCTTGTGGCCTGGGCGGCGGTCCGTGGTAGCCTTCTCGTGCGCGCGGGATCAGGAACCGTTAGCCCGGATATCTCACCGAAAATAGGTGCATCGGGGCTCTGAATCGGTAAAATCTCTTCTGCAACAAAGGCTTACGCGACAGCAGAGGAGTTCCCCGATGCAGACAGAGTGTACACCGGATCTGTTTGGTTTTGCACCTGTTGAACGGCGTCAGGTGGTGGCCTCGTTTGACGGCGGGGCGATGACGTCGGATGCCGGGGCACCGCTTTTGGGGGCTGTGGATCGGGTGGTTCGGCTGGTGGAGCGTTTCGCCACCTGCTTCAGCGACGCTCGCAAGGCCGAGGCGATCGAGCATGAGGTTCGGACATTGGTTGGTCAGCGGGTGTTCGGCATCGCGCTGGGCTACGAGGACCTGAACGACCATGACCATCTGCGCCATGACCCGATCATGGCGGTCCTGGCCGGCAAGCTGAAGGCCAAGCGCAAGGGGTGGCTCCGGTGGCCGGCAAGAGCACGCTGAACCGACTGGAGCACGCTTCGAAGGGAGCGCCGACCCGCTACCACAAGATCGGCCACGACGGCGCTGCCATCGAGCGGTTGTTCGTCGATCTGTTCCTGGAGGCCCACGCCACCCCGCCGGCCGAGATCGTACTGGATCTGGATGCCACCGACGATCCGATCCACGGCCACCAGGAAGGCCGGTTCTTCCACGGCTATTATGATTGCTACTGTTATCTGCCGCTCTACATCTTCTGCGGCGACCACCTGCTGGCGGCAAAATTACGCAAGGCCGACATCGACGGTGCCGCCGGGGCGAAGGAGGAGGTCGCCCGCATCGTCGGGCAAATCCGGGCCAGGTGGCCGGCGACGCGGATCATCCTGCGTGGGGATTCCGGCTTCTGCCGCGAGGACCTGTTGGTCTGGTGCGAGGAAAATGGCGTCGAGTTCCTGTTCGGCCTGGCCCGGAACGAGCGCCTGGTCGCCGAGATCAACGCGGAATTGAACGACGCCGAAACCGAATCGAAGGCGACCGGCAAACCGGCCCGCCGTTTCAAGGATTTCCAGTGGACCACTCGAAAAAGCTGGAGCCGCCGCCGCCGGGTGATCGGCAAGGCCGAGTGGACCCAGGACAAGGCCAATCCCCGCTTCATCGTCACCTCGCTCGAACCCGATGACGGCGACGGCCGGACTCTGTACGAGAACCGCTACTGCGCCCGTGGCGAGATGGAAAATCGCATCAAAGAATGCCAGCTCGACCTGTTTGCCGACCGGACTTCGACGGCGACCCTGCGCGCCAACCAGCTCCGCCTGTGGTTCGCCTCCATGGCCTACGTATTGATGAGCGCCCTGCGCCGGATCGCACTGGCACACACCCAGTTCGCCAAAGCCACCTGCGGCACAATCCGCCTCAAACTCCTGAAAATCGGAGCCCTGGTCACCACCAGCGTGCGGCGTATCAGGATCGCCATGGCCTCGGGCTATCCCTGGCAATCCGAATGGGCAAAAGCTCACGCCTGATTATCCACCGCCGCCTGAGCCGGCTCCGCTCACCCGGCCCCACCCCAAACGACAACAGCAGAGGAAACATCCCCACCACATCAAACGCCCCGCCATCCGCGCGACCTCGTCCTTCGCCTCGGCAGCACCGTCGATGACGGCCTTCCTCAGTTTCGCAGCCAGCAGGTGGTTGCCGCAGAAGATGTAGAGCGGCAGGTAGCAATAAGTGTTTGTATCTCGTGCTCGATCGCCTCGGTCTTGCGGGCATCGGTAAAGCAGCCAGCGAAGCGCTCCATCAGCCGAACCGCCTGATCCACAGCCCCCAAAAGCGGTGCCCCGGCATCCGACGTCATCGCCCCGCCGTCGAACGAAGCAACCACCTGACGCCGTTAATAGGTGCAAAACCAAACAGATCTGGGATACACTCTGTTTGCATCTGGGAACTCCTCTGCTGTCGCGTAAGCCTTTGTTGCAGAAGAGATTTTACCAATTCAGAGCCCCGATGCACCTATATTCGGTGAGATATCCGGCCTCGCGCCTTGCGGCGGATCTCCAAGTTCTTCCGGGACCTGCGCCAAATTGCGGAGCAGTTGACCGTCCCACAAAGATGGGCACGCATCCTCGCCGAGGCCCTGAAAAGTATCTCAAGGGACGACAACTACACCAACCGCTCTGGCTGGAGGTCCTCAGCCATCACCCGCAAGTTGAAATGCCGGCCAAAACTCGCAGGCGTAACGCGGCCAACTGCTGTTTTTAGGATGAACGAGTCAACGTATCGAGCCGTTGGTGTGGTCTCGTGGGACGGACCTATCTTAAATGCAGCACTATGGATTTCAGGTAGGCCGACTCCGGCAGGGCCGGGTGAAGCGGGTGATCCGGGGCCGCACCGGAAACCTTCAGGATCCTGCTGCTGCGACCGGAGAGGAAGACACCGCGGGTGATCTCTTCGGCGAAGGCTTCGGCCGGTACATGGTGCGAGCAGGAGGCAACAAACAGAAAGCCCTCCGGCTCGACAAGATCCGCCGCCATGCGGGCCATCTTGCGATATCCTTTCAATCCGGAGGCAAGGTCCTTGCGGCTTTTCACAAAGGCCGGTGGGTCGCAGAGGACGATCCCGAAACGCTCCCCCGTTTCCCGCAGGCGGGTCATCTCGGCAAAAGCCTCGGCCTCTACGAAACGGCAACTCGCACCGACTCCGTTCAAATCTGCCGCCAGCTGTGCCAATGCCAGGGCATGACCGGAACGGTCAACGGCGGTTACGTGAGAAGCCCCGGCCACAGCCGCCTGCAAGGCAAATCCGCCGGTGTAACTGAACAGGTCCAGAACACTCCGTCCCCGGGCCAGGCGGGCCATGAAGGCCCGGTTGTCCCTCTGGTCGTGAAACCAGCCGGTCTTCTGACCACTAGTCACATCAACAAGAAAGCGTACTCCATTTTCCTCCAGTTCGACCGGTCCATCGACCGCGCCCAGGGCTACCCGCCGGTAGCTCTCCAGGCCCTCCAGGGAACGCACCGGGGTGGCGTTGTCCAGAAAGATGGCAGCCGGATCGAGAACGGATCGTACCGCCAGAAGCAGGTCAGGTAGCAGGCGTTCCATGCCGGCGGTGTTGACCTGACAAACGACAACGCTACCAAACCGATCCAGAACCAGGCCCGGAAGTCCGTCTGCCTCCGAATGTACGATCCGGACGCTGGGAGAGGCGACGACAAGATCGCGCAACGCCAGGGCGGCACGCAGCCGACTCTCAAGGAAGGTCTGAGTGATCGTTACGCTATCGTCTCGATCAAGAAGACGCACCGCGATCAGGGAATGGGGATTGAAGGTGCCGACGCCCAGACGCTCCCCACCTGCATCGATGATGGTGACCAGGACCCCCGAAGGTAAGGCCCTGGCTTCGGGGGTCATCTCGATCTCATTGGAAAACAGCCAGGGGTGCCCGCGCCTGAGGCGCCGGCTCATACCCGGAGCGACCCGAATCTGCGGTCGAAGCGATGGGTCATCGGGCGAAAGGGGAGGCAACGAATCATTCATGGAACCACGTCCCCCCCCGCCTTCATCACGCCGTCAGATAGACACCACCGTCCCGGAGCGCAACCGGCAGAGCCACCAGGTCCTGATGCTTGTCTTTCTCCAGGCACCTACCTGTCGCCAGGTCGAAGGTCCAGTTGTGGACCTTGCACTCCAGCTTGTCACCATGGTCGATGCCTTTGCTCAGCTTTGCCTTGGAGTGGGGGCAGCGCCCGTCATATACGCGCACCTCTTCCGGCCCGACCCGGAATATAACATATTCGGAGTCTCCCCGCTGAAGGCAATGCATCCGACCGATCGGAAAATCCGTCAACGGCCCGAGAAACACCTCACCCGCCGGAGCCGGGACCGGATCAACGACAGGCAACAGGTCCATGCTTCTCAGGATGTCGACGGCGTCCAGAACCCGGTTCAAGCCGGCGGCAGGGAACGCCATCATGACCGCATCCAGGATTTCCTCGCGCGAGGCTCCGGCTTTCAAGGCCTTCGGCGCATACTGACGCAGGCCCCGTTCGGTACCAACAACGACCTTGGTGACGATCTGAACTAGGTGGCGGGTCTTGTCATCCAGCGCTCTGACGCTGTGCTTGTAGAATCCAAGAAGGTGGGTCGCGGCCTCGGGCCGGGCCGCCGCCAGGTAATTCAAAGCTTTGGACATGTCCTACTCCTGATGAAGGGTCCGTATTTCCACGGGTCAGTATTCATTCTTGTCCAGCCACATTTCGGATAGGAAACGAACGACACGGTTCCGACCCGTTTCCTTGGCACGGTACAGCGCGACATCGGCGAACTTGACGGCTTGCCAGAAGGTATCGCTATCCATGGGAAAATCGGCCACTCCGATGGAAATGGTTTTTTTCAGAGTGGTCCCTCCGACATGAATGGACATCTTCTCGACAGCGGCGCGGATGTTCTCCGCCACGCGATCCGCCCCTTCGGCCTCGGTATCGAGCAGGATAATCAGAAATTCCTCACCACCGTAACGGATGACGAGATCGGAAGCCCTGACCGCCTCGCGCATCACTTTGGCCAACGATTTCAACACCGTATCGCCGGCGGCATGACCATAGGTATCGTTGACCATCTTGAAGTGGTCCAGGTCCAGCATCAAAATCGAAAGATGAGACTTGCGACGATGAGCATTGGCAACCATGGCTTCGGCGTATTCCTCCAGGAACCGCCGATTGTTCAGCCCCGTCATGGGATCGCGCAGAGTCGACTCCCGCAGGGTTTCCATCAGTCGCTTGGTTTCCAGGACCGGGGCCGTTTCCCGCAGATAGACATTGACGTAGGGTATCAGTTCCAGAACCCGGGTCTCATCTCCCGGGGCCGCGATCAGTTGCAGGACATTGCCCACCGACCCGGACAGAATCACCGGCAGGCAGATATGCCGATGATCGGGCTGGTCCGATGGTGGCTGAAAGGCGTAACAGATACCGGGATTGGCGATGCCATCGACGGTATGGCCGGTGCGCCGGGCGCGGCAGGCCTCGCTGCGGACCAGGATCTGGGGATCGCACCAGCGGCAGTCAGCCCCCATCTTGCCGTCAACAGACAAGGGCACCATCTGATTCCTGCCGCTGACGACTTCGTAGAACGAGAAACTGTAGACGGAGAATTCTTCCGACAGGGTCCGGACAAGTCGACCCTGGATTTCGTCCTTGGTCTCGTCCTCCTCTATGGCCTGTTTGAAATGGGCGGCCCGCGTTAATCCATCGATCATGCTGATCGTGGCCTCCAGCAGGTTTTCGCCGGGACTGGGGGTACGGTTGGTGAGGTGGGAGACGTTGCCGTTGATCCGGTTCAGACCGTCGTCCAGAAATTCCAGCAGGCGGTTCATGTCGCGGGCGATCTTGCCAAGCTCATCGTTGGTGAACTGCTCCACCTTGTTCCTGAAATCCCCCTGAAGGGCCCGTTGTACGGCAACCTCGACGTTGCTGGCGGTATCGGCGATGGGCCGCATCAGGCGGCGTATCAGCAGAAACGTGAGAGCGGAGAACAAGGCGACGGCACCGACGATACCGGCCACGGTAAACATGGCCTTCTGTTTCAGGTTGCCGATGGACATGGACATGGAGACTGCCCCGAGAACGGCTCCATTGGGAACATGATGGCATTGCAAGCAGTTAGGTGAGCCTCTGGTTGACGCGATGAAAGGGATGGTGCCACGGAACGAGGTGTCTGCCGTGGTCTCTATCACCTGGTATCGGGGGATACCATCGGCCAGGACCTGACGTTCGACCTCGTCACTGTTCATCTCCTCGGCCAATCCCTTGCCAAACTGTTCGATGACCAGGGGGGAACGGATCACCCGCGCCGAGGACAATCCCTGGACTTCGGTCAGACGGCGAAGAAAACTTTCCCGCTTGTCGATCACGCCGTTGATCATGGACTCGGTCAGATGCACCAGCACAATCTCGGCGGCGGTACGCATGTGCTCGGTGGCGGAGGCGATGGAAAAGATCCGGAACGAGTAGAGGCTGATCGACACCACGATGGCAATCAGACTGAGGGATATGGCAGCAAAAAAAACACTGACCTTGGAATTCAAGCTCATTCCACCCCCACCACTCCACACCAGCAGGACCCCAATCCAAACGGGGGCTACCAACAAGACCCCACTCGAATTGGGGGAACTCTACACGGCATAAAGAATGCTGTCATTGGGCAATTGGGAATTCTAGGGTTGTCGAAAAGGGATGGAACCCGGTCTTATACCAATCCGCGTTGATCGTGACCGATCAACGCCCTCAATCGCCGGCGGGGCCGTCCGGCCCCTTGGCTTGCG
>JBKACM010000085.1:0-9563 GCA_046269335.1 Alphaproteobacteria bacterium
AGTACGTATGAGAAAACAGACCGTTCGGAAAGCCGTGATTCCTGCCGCTGGTTTTGGAACCAGATTCCTGCCTCAGACAAAGGCCATGCCCAAGGAAATGCTCCCGATTGTGGACAAACCGGTGATCCAGCATGTTGATGGAGGCCGCCAGGCGCTGGCCCCATTCGTGCCGCTTTTGTTCGTCCAGGGCCAGGGACTTGACGGTCCGCATGCCCTGGATGGTCTCCACCAGAAAGGACTGGGCCGCCGCTTCGGCGTTGTAGACGGTGATCATGCGCCGCTTGGCGATGGGCAGCACGCCGATGATGATGGCGCAGAGCGCCCCCGTGAAGCCCAGCACCACCACCGCCAGCGTTGGGCTGTAGGCGAACATGGCAGGCACCAGGAACAGAAGCGTCGTCGAGTCAAGAACCACGCCGAACAACTGGCCGGTCAGGAAATTCCGCACCTTTTCCGTCTGCTGGATGTTCTTCACCAGGGTGCCGGTCTCGGTGGTCTCGAAGTACGACATGGGTAGACTGAGCATCTTGTGAAAGATGCGGGTGTTGATCCTGGCATCAATCTTCATGGTCGCATACAGGATCAGATACTGCCGCACGTAGGTGAACAGCGTCTCGAAAGTCAGGGCGATGCAGATGCCGATCACCAGGACCCACAGGGTCCGCAGGCTGTTGTGCAACAGCACCCGGTCAATCACGAGCTGGAGGAAGACAGGGGGGGCCAGCGACAGGGAACTGAGAATGAGGGCGGAGATGGCCACGTCCCGGAACAGATGCTTGTAGCGGATGATTTCCGACACGAAGGTGCCGAAACCGAACGGCTTCTCTTCCTCCGTCCTGGTGGTGAAAAGCCGCTTCAGGAGAACAACCTCTCCGCCCCAGGCCCGGGACAGACGCACCGCGTCGAGAGGAAGGGTTTCCTCGCCGGAAGCAAGGGGGTCCTTCAGAATCACCACCGGAACGTCGTGCAGAGTCCCGGTACCCAGGACCACCATGCAGTTGCCGTTACGGAGTCTGAGGATTGCCGGATAGGCCTCGTCCAGGTCGCAGAGCTGTTGGAAATCCAGGGCGACAACCCGCCCGCGCATCCCAAGATCGGTGGCCATCCGCACCAGAGTATCGTTGTCGGCCTCCTCGTTCTCGACGACGTGCTCGTGCATAAGCTGCTCGGCCAGCACGTCGATCCCATGTTCCCTGGCGATGAAGGTGAGTGCCTTGACGGCGGTATGCGGACAGACCGCCTCGCTCTCGCGTTCGTCCGACGCGCTCTCGGGACTCAAGGAAAGGGCGGCAAGAGCGACCAAGGGGTTACCGTCGCGTTGTTGGGGACAAGGGAGGTCGACCGCTCCACCAGGAACCAGCCTCCTAGATACCGCCGTTCCGAGCCCCAGGTCAATTCCCTCGTCCGGACCCCCAGGGCAATCGGGTGAAAATAGGAATAGGACGTCAAGTCTGGGTAAAACGGGAACCTCTGGCGCATTGAGCGCCCGCGCACCCGTGTGCGCGCAAGCCAAGGGGCCGTTCGGCCCCGCCCGGCGCTGAGGGGCATGAACAAATTAGGGGTAATCGGGTTCACCCGATTACCCTGTCCGGACCCCCCAGCGGTTCTCATTATGGCCATGCGCTCTGGCGGCAGAGTTCGGGATGATGGGCCATGATCTCGTGCTCGATCGCCTCGGCCTTGCGGGCATCGGTGAAGCAGCTAGTGCATCGACCCAAACGGAGGCGACAGCCGAGTTTGGATAAGTTGATGCAAAATCAAAGAGCTAGTGCACTGACACATGAACGAAATGAATGTGTCAGTGCACTAGCGAAGCGCTCCACCAGCCGAACCGCCCGATCCGCAGCCCCAAGCAACAGCGCTCCAGCATCCGACGTCATCGCCCCGCCGTCGAACGAAGCAACCACCTGACGCCGTTCAATAGGTGCAAAACCAAACAGATCCGGGATACACTCCGTCCGCATCGGGGAACTCCTCTGCTGTCGCCTGATCCTTTGTTGCAGAAGAGGTTTTACCGATTCAGAGCCCCGATGCACCTATATTCGGTGAGATATCCGGGTTAGAACCGCTGGACGGGGGGTGTTGAATTTACGGCCGGATGCGGCCATATCGACGGGGTCGGGGTGGTTTCGTGCGGACGGAAATCGCCCCGGAGGGGCGTTTTCTCGCAAACCAGCACAGAAAGATGGAAAGATCATGAGCATGAGCGAAAATCCAGTCTTCGAACGCATCCAGCACGAAATCGACGAATACCCCGTGGTGCTCTACATGAAGGGCACGCCGATGTTTCCCCAGTGTGGTTTCTCGGCGGCGGTGGTGGACGTGCTGACCAAGCTTTCCGTCAAGTTCAAGGGGGTTGACGTGCTGGTGGATCCCTCCCTGCGCGAGGGACTGAAGAAGTTCGCCAACTGGCCGACGTTTCCCCAGCTTTACGTGAAAGGGGAACTGCTGGGCGGGGCCGATATCGTCCGCGATATGTTCGCAAGCGGGGAGCTTCAGCAGGTTCTGATCGAAAAAGGAATCCTGGCTCCCAATGCCTGACTCCGTATCGACGCGGACACCCATGGCGAACGTAAGGCTGGACCTGAGGTCCGTGGCAGCGGCGGTCGCGGCCTCCGGTCTGGCGGTCGGGGTGGCGTTGGCCATACGTTTTCTGTTGATTGAGCCCCAGGCACTGGGCGAGACCTGCCAGACGTTTCCCTCTCTGTGGTGGTGTCGAGTGCGGTTGGGATTCGTGGTTCTGTTTGGAGCCGAAGCCTTCGGCATTGCCGGTCTGGCTCTGGCCGTTCTCTCTTTCGGAGCCGGAAGGCCACGGGTCGCGAAGGGACTTGCCCTGGTCGCCATGATGATGGGGGCGATCGGACTGGTGCAGTACAACACCAGCCTGGCGGCACCGGGGCTTCTGCTGGCCTGGGTGCGAATGGCAAGGCTTGGTCTGGTCCAAAAGAAATGATGCCGATCGACATTCCTCCCGTTGTCACGCGGCTGCCGCACCTGGTGGGGGCCGTCAACTGGTTGGGGCTTTGGACTCTCTACCTGAAAGAGGTCCGCCGGTTCCTGAAGGTACATTTTCAGACCATCATCGCCCCGGTGGTCACCACGCTTCTGTTTCTCGCGGTGTTTTCGCTGGCCCTGGGGCGGGGGGCCTCCGGAGTGGGGGGCGTTTCGTACCTGGAATTCCTGGCTCCGGGTCTCGTCATCATGGCGATGATGCAGAATGCGTTCGCCAACACCTCGTCGTCGCTCATCCTTGCCAAGGTCCAGGGCAACATCGTCGATATTCTCATGCCGCCGCTGGGACCCTTCGAACTGACCGCAGGGTTTGCCCTGGGGGGGGCAAGCCGGGGGCTGGTGGTGGGACTTGCCGTCGGAATTCCCATGGCCGTGATCGTCGGAATGTCGGTGGCCCATCCGGGGCTCGTGATCTACTACGGCTTCAGCGCCTCGATCATGCTGTCCCTGCTGGGACTGATCGGGGGAATCTGGGCGGAAAAGTTCGATCATGTCGCGGCGGTGACCAATTTTCTGGTCACACCGCTGTCGTTCCTGTCCGGAACCTTCTATTCCATCGACCGGCTGCCGCCGCTGGCCAAGACCCTCGCCCTGGCCAATCCCTTTTTTCACCTGATCGACGGGTTCCGGTCCGGCTTCACTGGCCACGCCGAGGGGGACCCATGGGTCGGGTTCGTGGCGGTGACCCTGGTCAATCTGGTCCTGACCGCTGTTGCTTACGTCATGTTCCGGACAGGATACAAACTCAAGTCGTAGGAATGGCCCCTTGGCTTGCGCGCGAACGATCGCGCGGGCGCTCAATGCGCCATTCCCAGACCGTGATGAGTCAAGCTCATCTCGGTCTGGTATTATTTGAACCAGCTGAGAAACCAGCCGAGTGCCCCTCCTGCCGCGGTCTGTATCCAGGAGAGGGTTCTGCCGTCCTCGATCGATTTCTTGATCTCGGCCTGCCCCTCTTTCAGGACGTCGATGCCTTCGAGCACTTTCTCTATTCCCGGAACAAACCTGTCCACCTCGCCGCGAGACCCAGGCTCATCGGGCTCAGGCGGGGTTGCTGTGGGCGGCAGCCGACGCAACAACATCCCCACCGAGGCCCGTAGCTGGGCCAGACGAGAGTTGAGGATGGCCATCTCGTTGTCGTGATTGTTCAACATCAATCGCGCAGTTTTTTGACGTAGAAGAATTTCTCGACCACGTCTTGCTCCTCGGGGGTGGCCTCAATATTCCGGTAAAGCTGGACGTAATAGCGGCATTTGTTACGGACCGAGAGGTTGTAGATTGGCCTCGCCCGCGCTTCAAATTCCGTCAATGTCCAATCGCGATTGCGGAGCACTTCGAACATCGGCTTGGCCCCCACTTTCCCATATTGTTCGGGCGTCCAGTCGGCCTCGACGCGGATGCTCCCACGGGACAGGGTTATAGTGTACAGGGACTCGACGCTTCCATCTTCCGACGTCCAGCACGATGGCTTGACAACCGATTCTTCCAGGGGTTTCGGTCGGGGAACTGGGGGCGATTTCGTTATTGGTGGTTCGGAGTTGCCCGGGTCGGCCGAAGGACCGAATTGTACGATGAGTTTAGCGGAAAACCCTCCGATTAACGGCTTGATGTTGTCCCAGGTGAACAACAACCCAAGCAACGCACTGAGAACTGCTCCTATCACGAGTTGCCACCACGAGTACCAACGGCTTTTTTTCAGAATCTCTACTGTTTCGATTATCCCATTTTCCTGGCGGGCATGATCCTCTCTCTGAGCTTCGTGTTGTCTTTCTTGATGGGAAGCGCTTTCGGCCAGCCTGTCAATTTTCTTGTGCAAGCTGCGTGCGTCCAGATCTGACTTAGCTTTTTCATTGGCATCGTCCATCGGCATCATCCGCGCAGTTTTCTGATGTAGAAGAATCTCTCGACCTCATCCTGTTCTTCGGTAGTAGCTCCGCTACCCCGGCGGAGTAGGACGTAGTACCGGCAGCCTTTTTCAACCGAATGGTTATAGATCGGCATCGCCCGCGTCTCGAACTCCGCCAAACTCCAATTGTGACCGCGCAATGCCTCGAACATCGGATTGCCATCCATCTCCGCTATCTGGCGGATCGTCCAGCTGGACTCGACACGAATATGTCCGCGAGTCAATGTAATGGTGTACAGGTACTCTATATCTCCATCCTTAGAATGCATGCACGACGGCCTACCGATCCCTCCTTTTGTGGATTCTTGTTGAGGTGCGGACTGCTGCTCAATTAGAGCCTGGAGGTGGTCTCGTTCTTTTTGCAGTATGTCACGCTCTTCTTGGAACGTGCCGCGCTCTTTTTGAATCTTGTGGAGTTCCTCTTGAAGCCGCTTACGCCCCTTCCGCAAATCGTCCGCTGCCTCGGACAGATTGGCATCAGGATCAAGACCGAGGACACGGGCTACCGCCTCCAGTTTCTCCCGGTCGCGCCTGTCCATAGCGGCGGCCGCGGCTGGTCGGCGCGCGGCATCGAATGCCTTCACCAGACTCGTGGTGACCTGTACGTCCAGTCGCTCCGCCAGTTGTGCCCACTCCCGGGCGATGCGTTCCCGCTCGACGGGATCGCCGGTCACGGCGCGCAGTACCTTCGTCATCGGCTCGTCCGTTTCGTTGGGCGAGAATGCCGTACCCGGCTTTACATCGACTGACTTCTGGTTGCCGAGCAGAACACTGAGAACCACGACCATCACGAAACTCAGCAGCAGCATCAACTCAATGACGCTGGTGTTTCGCAGGTCATTACCACGTGACTTCCGTTCCGGCGGGCGCGGTCCTTCCCCACTGCCGCCGCGTGACCCGGACCAGGTGGGACCGCTCATGTTCCCTCTCTCGTTCCGTAAGCACTTCTCACTTTTTCGTTGAGCAATTCGGCAAACGTGGCCAGCGTCCGGATGAGTTCCGACGTCGCGGCATTGGCCGTGTTGGCTTCCTTTTCGAGGTTACGGTACCGCTCCCCTAACCTGTCCAATGCCTCCTTGATGTATTTTTCCTGTCCGGTGATCGTCCCGTTGGCCTTCGCCAGAGCCTGGATGACGCCGTCCATCTGCTCCGCCATCGGTGCCAGTTTTCCGGCGGCTTCGGCGAAGGCATCGGGCGTTGCTGCAAAAGCGTTCATGTGGCTGACGATCCCGGGCAAGGTGGCTCCCATCTGTGCCAGGGATTCGCCGGTGCCGATGATCCCGGCCCTGAGTTTGTTCCAGGCGGCAATATCGTCGTTCTCCGCCATTGATTTCAGGGTCATGCGCAGGACGGCAAGATCGCTCTCCAGTCCCTGTATCAACTTTTTCAAGTCTTCGTGTAGCTGTTGCGGTTCCAGTTTAATATTGACCAGTTTCTCTTGAAACTTGTCAAGGATATCCCCCTGGCGTTTGGTCATCTGTTCAAAGAATTGTTCGATCCTGGTGTCGAATCTTTCACGGCGTTTCGTGTCCGCCTCGGTCATCCTCGCTCGCTTCGTTGCCATGTCCTTGCCGGCCTCGGCCACTTCGGCCTGGACGTCCTTCACCGCCTTGGCGAGGCTTTTCATTTCCCCCACCAGATCGGCGATGCTCACACGGACGTCTTCCTTGGCTACGGTCTCAACCCGTTGCGGGTCGGCGGCGAACTGGACCATCAGCAAGCGGGAGGCCATGCCGATGCCGGTGGTGACGACGGCGATGCCGAAGCGGGCAACCATTTCCACGGCGGCGTTGGTCGACCGGGCGTCCATTTTCCACATGCTGACGGCGAGAGCGCAGAGGGTGAGCAGAAAGCCCAGGTAATAGAAACTGTCGGCAATCTGTTCGCGCGATACCTGGCAGTCATGGTTCCCGGACCAGGACCAGGCCTTCCAGATATAGAGCAGCATGATCGTCGCGGAGGAGAGGATGTGAAATTCATTATCAATATTGGTAGTTGTCAATACAAGTATGGACAACACGCCGGAAAGCATGGCCAGTGAAAAGTACCGGATCAACGTCCCATCAGCAGACGAGGAACCTGTCCCTTTCGTATCGGCTTGTCCTCCATTGGAGGATTTCTCTCTGGACCAAAAAGACGTCATGGAATGGGCTCCACTTCGACGAGCGTTGCTCCGACGGTGTGAAAATAGGTTTCCCAGAAATGGATGTGAGCCATCGTCTGGGACTTGGCGAACTGGGGGCGACGCAGATAGATGACCTTCACCTCCACGCCGTTCAGCGGTGCCATAACCATCGCCGCGTAATCAGAGCGGGTCTTATGGAACTGTTCAAAGGTGGAGTTTCCCTTGTATTGACTGAATTCCTGGGTGTGCTGGAGAAGATCGGAAAAGACGTAGAGGTGCTTTTTCTCCTTGTTGCGGGCCAGTTCGGTTTGCAGGGCCACATCGCGAATGGCCTCGAAGATGGGGGAGCGGGGGGCGGTGCTGGCAAGCAGGAGTTCCTTCAGCAGGGCTTCAAGCGGGGCTCCGAAGCGTTCCCGGAAACGGGCCTGGATCATTTCCGGATTTTCGTAGAATTCGTTGGCGTCGGCGCGCGTACCGGGATTGCACAGGGAAAAGAGGGGAGCCCCCACGCCATCCTTGTCCATGACGAAGATCGACAACCGTTCGAACCGCACCATGCGGTCGCGGATACGCTCGATGGTGAGCCGCAGATATGCCTGCTGGCTGGGGCTGAAGGAGTCGGTCTTGTCCACGAGGATGACGGTATGCGGCACCGGCCGATCGGTCGGGCACAGGGTTTCGTGATCATAAGCCCGCACCTGTCCGCTGCGGACGGAAACCAGGGCAATCAGCGCTGCCACTACGGCCACGGAGACGGCGATGATTGCCAGTCCCTGTCTGTCCTTCTTTGAAAGCATGGTTCTCAGACCCTCATCCCGGTATCCAGGCTCCGACCTTCTTCGATGATGAGTCGCTCCGCCTCCTCCTCCAGATCGCGCAAGAAGCTGGCGACCATCTCCAGCGCCGCATCGTTGATTTCTCGGAAACGGTCGTGTTGGTTGCTGACCATCTCGTCGATGTCGTTGATTTCCTGTTCGAGCTGTTTGACTCTGACGTCGGCGGCGTCCAGATTGCCCAGATCCAGTTCCGGATGGGTGCAGAGGGGAGGGAACTGGTTGAAGTAGGCGGGGGGATTGGTGGCACGTACCTTGCGGTTGGCCTCCCGATAGGTGGTGAGCAGGGCCTTGTAGGCCTCCTCGCAGTCATTGGCGAAGGTCTTGTAGTCCTCGTCCAGCCGCCGGCTGTCGGCGACCAGGCGGGCATACTCGTTGCAGCTCTGCCGGGCGTCATCGGCCAGTCGCCTCAGATTTTTCAACCCGTCATCAACGGCACCGTTGATGGCGTTCCGCAGAGACTGCTTGGCGGCCTCATATTCATCCAGTGCCTTGCGATAGCGCCGATGCACCTTGCCGTAGCCGGGATAGTGGTCGTCCGCCTTGTAGCCGTCGATCAGAGCCATGGTGGAGAACATCAGACCGATGCAGAACAGAACCCAGGCATCGAAATTGTCGATGGAGAATGGCCCGTTGCGCAGGCTGGGGATGGTCCGGACCAGGGCCGCCAGGGGATTGCTCTCCAACTGCGCCCGGTAATGTGCCGTCGCCAGATTGAAGAAGAAGATCACGCAGAGGTAGAGCGCGAACCCGAGAATTCCGATCGCCTTCTGGTCCGCCTTCGAATGGTGCAGGTTGCGCAGGGCATAGATGCCCGTCAGGACGGCAAGACCGACATTGACGCTGGAAATCAGCATCGCCTGGAGGACGCCACCCACGAGGCCGAGGTCGCTCCCCTTGGAGAAGAAATAGCTGTTCATGATGGACTCGACGACGACGATGGCCCCGATGATCGAGAGGTGAAAGATGTTCGACTCGGGGTATTCCGGTTCGTGGTTGATCCGGTTCGTTTCCACGAAATACTTGAAATCACTCAACATTCGTCGTTCGTCCCGGCGCAGGTTGACTAGCGTTCCCCGCCGTTCGTTCTGGATGCGGCCGATGGCCTGATTGAGGGTCGCCCGCAGGGCCCCGATCATTTTGGTGATTTGTCGCAGGTCGGTTTCCTTGCGCGCGCTTTCCAGGCGCTGAGACTCCGCCATTGCGGTGGCCCTGCCCTTGTCGAACAGGTCGGTCATGATCGAGGCGATCTTCTGGTGCGGCTCGTCGGGAACCACGTCCGATGCGGCCGGCACTCCCTTGCGCCCGTTCTGATTGCCGAGCGCTTCGACATTCAGGTTACGGCCGATACGGATGGGATCGATTGTGGGTAGAGCAACCATCGCTGATCCTGATCAAGGGGTTTACCTGAAATCATTGCAGTCCTGTCGCATGTTCCCGTGGCAAGTCCTGGATGGGACCAGGGATATCTCCCCCGAGAGACGCTAGCGACGTGCATCATTTTGATTGAATGATCATATATTAACAACCCGTGATTCTGGTTTTCGGCCCATTAATTTTTTAATGATATTCCAATGTTTGCTATTGCAAGGGAGAGGTGCCGTAGGAGCAATACCAGACCGAGATGAGCTTGACTCATCACGGTCTGGGAATGGCGCATTGAGCGCCCGCGCGATCGTTCGCGCGC
>JBKACM010000086.1:0-9544 GCA_046269335.1 Alphaproteobacteria bacterium
GCCGGACGGCCCCGCCGGCGATTGAGGGCGTTGATCGGTCACGATCAACGCGGATTGGTATAATACCGGCCGTCCCTTGATTTGACTTATCGGCTCACTGGTATCATCCCTCTCCCAGAAACTGCCGGATGTCGGCGATGGCCGCCTTCAGTCCCAGGCGTCGCGGCTCGACTCCGTCGGGGAAGGCGGCAACGAGGCGCGAGGGCATCCTCGGGTCCAGAATCACGAACACCCCCCTGTCGCCGGACTGACGAATCAGACGGCCGAAGGCCTGCTTCAGGCGCAGCCGGGTCAGGGTATCATCCAGATTCCGCCCTCCCCGAGACCCCAGGGCGGCCCGTCGCGCCCGGTACAGGATATCCGGGCGGGGCCAGGGCACCCGGTCGAACACGATCAGACGCAGCGAGCGGCCGGGCACATCGACCCCATCCCGTACCGCGTCGGTACCCAGAAGGCAGGCATCTTCCTCGGCGCGAAAGATTTCCACCAGGGTGCCGATGTCCATCGCGTCCACATGCTGGGCCAGCAACGGCACGCCGGCGGCTTCCAGCGGAGCCGCGATCCGCGCCTGTACCGCCCTCAGGCGGGAGATGGCGGTGAACAGGCCGAGCCCTCCCCCGCCGGCAGCCAGAAACAGTTCGCGGTAGGCGGCTGCGACCTGGTCCAGGTCGTCCTTGCGCACATCGGTGACGACCAGCACCCGGGTTGCCGACGGGTAGTCGAAGGGGGATGGAACCGCGGCCCGTATCGCCGGCGAGGGAAAATGGCTGGCCCCCGTACGTCGTTCCGCCGCCAGCCAGTCGGCCTCCACGTCGCCGGAGGCGTCGCGCAAGGTCGCCGAGGTCACCAGCAGGCCATGGGCGACGGCGGTGATGGCCATGGCGAAGGGTCTGGTCGGATCCAGCCAGTGCCTGTGCATGCCTACGTCCACCTCACGGCCACCGGCCCGTTCCACCGCGAACCAGTCTACGAATTCAGGGGGGGTCGCGTGGCCCAACCCCTGGAGCATGGCCCGCCAGGCCCCGATCGGCAACAGAGCCCGGCGCTCGATCCCCCGTACCATGGCGTCGATGCGGTTCCGCTGGTCGGCCTCCAGTTCCGAGGCCTCGTCGTCGAGTCTTCTCATCAGAAGGCCGCAAAGTCTCGACAGGGGTTGATCGAGCTGTCCCAGGGCGAGGTTGAGCGCGGCGGCTTCGGCGGGCAAGGCCTCCAGCAGCGGATTCGTCTCGGTCTCCAGGCTGTAGGGCGAGTCAGCCGCGCCGCCATCCCGGGCCAGAACCTGGGTTCGTGCCAGGGCCAGAAACCGTTCCGTCGGCCCCTGGGGCGCGTTCCCAGCCAGACGCTGGTGCCAACCCGGACCCGGCAGGATACGGGCAGCCTTCACGGCTTCGTCCAGGGCGAGAACGGCGGCCTCCACCCCCTCCACCAGGTCGGCGATCCGGGCCTGAAGTCCTCGTGACCGGGATCGTGACCCCTCTCCCTCCGCCCCCAGCAGCCAGCGCCGGAGTTCCGCCGTCTCCAGGCCGGTGAGGTGGGCGGAAAAGGCGCTGTCGGCGGCATCGAACACGTGATGGCCCTCATCGAAGACGAAGCGCGTCGGTAGGGTGGCCTCGTCGGAATCATTCTCCGACAGGGTGCCGAGGGCGGTATGAACCATGACCAGGGCGTGGTTGACGATCACCAGTTCGGCGCGGCGGGCGCGGCGGGCGTTCCGCTCGATGGGACAGCGCGGGTAGTGGAGACAGGCGGCAAACAGGCACTCGCCCCGCCGGTCGGCCAGCCCCACGGTCAGGTCGCGCCCCAGGAGGTCCACGAGCCAGCCCGGGAAATCGGATCCGCTGAAATCACCATCGCGACTGGACAGTGCCCACCGGGCCATCAGTCCCAGGGCGACCGCATCTCCCGGACGGGCCTGCAACCGCTGCACCGCCTCTTCCATGTTGAGAAGGCACAGGTAGTTCTCCCTTCCCTTGCGCACCACCACCTTGCGGTCCTTTTCCTCCGGGTCGGGAAACAGCCGGTCCAACTCGCCGTCAAGCTGACGCTGAAGGGTCCGGGTGTAGGTGGATAGCCATACCGCGCCCCGATTTTTTTGCGCCCACAGGCTGGCGGCGGCGATATAGCCCAGGGTCTTGCCGACCCCGGTGCCGGCCTCCGCCAGAACCACGGAGGGGGTCCCCGGTTGTTCGCGTGGGACGAAGGCGGCGGCTACCGAAGACGCATAGTCGGCCTGCTGCGGTCGTTCCTCCGCCCCGGGTCCAAGAAGCAGGGCCAGCCGGCGGCGGGCCTGAAGCGGTTCTACCGGCAGGTGGCCCGGTTTCGGCTCCGGCGGGAATTCCTCCCATCGGGGCATGCGATCCCACACCCGCAGCCCGGCGGTAGCGGAGAGACGGTGCGGACCGTCACCGGAAACCCCCAGAGCCGCCAGCACCGACGGCCCCCAGACCCAGCCTCCCCGCGCCATGGCCCAGGCGACGGTGCGGGCATCGCTTCCCTCGCGCCCGGCGAGATGGGAGAGGTGCCACAACAGCCGCCTTACCACCGCCACCAGAACCCGTGCCTCCTCGACCAATCCCTCCGGTCGCTCGAACCCCAGCGCCTCGGCCAACCCGCGCACGGTGGGCAGGCAGAAACGGGCGGGCCGGACGAACGCGAACAGTTCCAGGACATCGTGGGCCGGCAAGCCATCGACCCTCAGGCGACCCGCCACGGCCCGGGCGTGGCACAACATGGGGGACACGGCACCCATCCGGCGTATCGCCTCCGCAAGGGGCCACGTCTCCTGTCGGCTGTCCGGGAAGAGCAGTACGGCTTCCCGCACCCCCGTCACCAGAACGGGGACCTCCGGCAATACGGTCCGGGGGGGAGAGGAGGGAGGGTTCATGGGAGGGACTATAACCCAACTCGGATTTGGTATTGACGGAATGGAATATCAAACTAAGTTGGTAAAGTATTGTCGTTTTTCAGAGGATCGAGGAATCTTCCATGAATATGCTTTCCGCACGCCTGCTTTCGGCCATTGCCGGCATCGCCTGCATGGCTCTGTCCGGGACGGCATCTGCCGGCAATGTCACGGCCGGTGATCTGGTGATCGGGCCTTCCTGGGCCAGGGCCACCCCGGGGGCGGCAGCCAACGGCGCGGCGTTCCTTACCATTGCCGACAAGGGCAAGACAGCGGACAAATTGATCAGGGCCGCCTCTCCGGTGGCTGGAACGGTGGAACTCCACACCCATGTTCATGAGGGCGGGGTGATGAAGATGCGGCCCGTTCCCGGCATCGACATCGCGCCCGGGGCTACGGTCGAAATGAAGCCCGGCGGCCTGCACGTCATGTTGATCGGCCTGAAGGCTCCTCTGAAGGAAGGGGAAACGTTTCCCCTGGCCTTGACCTTCGAAAAGGCCGGCGAGGTCAGGGTTGAGGTCATGGTCAAAGGCATCGGCGAAGGGGCGCATGACATGAATCGCCACGGGGAACACGGAAAGTAAGGTTTCCGCCAGTGGATCAATGCCCTGGCCCGTGAAAAAACGGAAGGGGGAGAAACATGCCCGAGTACAACGCGGAACTGGTTGGGCGTACCGACGTCACGCCGCAGCTTGCAATTCTCCAGGTCAAGCCGGACGCCGGCGTACCGGAGTTCGCGCCGGGTCAGTACATGGTTCTGGGCCTGCGGTCTGACGCTCCTCGTCTGCCGGAATGTCCGCCGGCAGAGGAGACCCCCTCTTCGCCGGTCAGCGGGAAGCTTCTCCAGCGGGCCTATTCCATTTCCTCCGGCAGTCGCCAGCGTGATTTCCTGGAATTTTACGTCTCCCTGGTGACGAACGGCGAGTTGACACCAAGGTTGTTCGCGCTGCGCCCCGGAGACCGCCTGTTCGTCGGAGCGCGGGCCAAGGGTCTGTTCACCCTGGACGCCGTACCCGGGGCGGCCAACGTTCTGATGGTGGCGACCGGAACCGGGTTGGCTCCCTACATCAGCATGCTGCGAACCAGCATTCTGGAAGATAACGGCCGAAAAGTCGCGGTACTGCACGGTGCCAGCTACTCCTGGGACCTTGGCTATCGCGGCGAGTTGGAGGCGTTGAGCCGGGCCAGGGCCAACTTCACCTATCTTCCGGTAATCTCTCGTCCGGAGAGCGACAAGGACTGGCGGGGCCGGACCGGACGCCTCCCCACCTGGCTGGAAACTCCAGACCTGGCGCAGGCCTGTGGGTTTCCTCTGGAGGCGTCCGCCACCCACGTCTTCCTGTGCGGCAATCCCGGCATGATCCAGCAGGCCGAGGCCATCCTGACGGCACGGGGGTTCTCCCCTGACGAGCGCGGCACCACCGGGACCTTGCATCGCGAGAAATACTGGTAGGGGACCATACGACGAGCCAATGTCGGAGACGATCAGGAACGAGGGGACAAGTCCCCTCGTTCCTGGGTATCATACCGCTGCCGCGCGAGGGTTCTCATGGCTCCGTTCCTGTTCGCCTGTCTTGTCCTCGCCGGTCTTGGGACCGCTGTCGCTGCTCCGCCGTCCCGGGTGGGGGAGGGGCTGGAGGTGGTGACGCCGCCGGGCTGGACCGTGCTCCAGAAGAACCGCACCCACGAGATGGAAATGCTGTCCCTGCTGCCCACCTGGGAAAAGGCGGACTCCTGGCGGGATCTTCTGATGTATCAGGAGTTCAAGGGGCGTGGCGGGGTGGTTCCCCGCGATATCCTTGAAGGAGCCATCGCCGACGGGCGCGCGGCCTGCCCCGATCAGATTGCCAAGCCGATTCAGGAAGGAAAGGTCAACGGCTATGATGGCGCCTTCCTGACCGTCTCGTGCCCGGCCCGGGGGGAAATCAACCTGATCAAGGTGGTATCGGGCCGGGACAATCTCTACATGGCGCAACGGACCTGGCGTCTGGCTCCCTTCGATCCCGCCAGTCCGCCGCTCAAAAGCACCGATCTTGACGTGTGGGTCAGGTTCCTGGCCAACCTCAAGCCCTGCGATACCCGCGACGGCGCGCACCCGTGCCCGCCGCCGGAGCCGCCGCCAGGGTTGCCGCCGTCCTCAGCCGTCCGACGGTGACAGCATGCGGCCCAGCCGCCTTCCTCCGAAGACATGGATGTGCAGGTGCGGAACCTCCTGGTGGCCGTTGATGCCGCAGTTGGAAAGAAAGCGGTAGCCGGACTCGGCGATGCCAAGCTCCCGGGCCACCTTGCCAACCGCCGCGAACAGCGCCGCGATTTCCTCCGCCGAGGCCTTCTGGGTGAAATCGTCCATGGAGACGTAGGCTCCCTTGGGGATCACCAGGGCATGGACCGGAGCCTGGGGATTGACGTCGTGAAACGCCAGCGTATGGGCGTCTTCGTATATTTTCCGGCAGGGGATCTCTCCGCGCAGAATTCTGGCAAAGACGTTGCCTGGGTCGTAGGTCATCGGCTCGTTTCTCCTCTTGCCTTCTTCTCGGCGATGCCGGAGGTACCGGCCCGCCGCTCCAATTCCGCCCATACCTCGGCCGGCCGGATGCCGGCATCCACCCACAGAACCAGCAGATGGTACAGAAGATCGGCGCTTTCGCTGACGATCCGTTCCTGGGACTCGGTTACGGCGGCCAGGGCCGTCTCCACCGCCTCTTCGCCCAGTTTCTGCGCGATCTTGGTGCGGCCCTTCGCGAGCAGCTTGGCGCTGTAGGAGGTGGAGGGATCGGCACCCTTGCGGCTGGCGATGACCTTGTAGAGATCTTCAAGGGCGGTGCCGGATTTGGACATCGGATTTATCCGCGTTGCTGGTGGGAGGTCACAGGCGAACCGGAATCCCGGCCGCGTGCATGTGCGCCTTGGTCTGAGCGATGGAGAATAGACCGAAGTGAAAGATCGACGCGGCCAGAACGGCGGTGGCGTGCCCGTCGCGGATTCCCTCCACCATGTGGTCAAGGGTGCCGACCCCGCCCGAGGCGATCACCGGAATGGTGACGGCATCGGCTACAGCCCGGGTCAGGGCCAGGTTGAACCCCTGCCGGGTACCGTCGCGATCCATGGAGGTCAGCAGAATTTCGCCGGCTCCGTACTCGGCCATGCGTCTGGCCCAGGCCACGGCATCGATCCCGGTTTCCTTGCGCCCGCCGTGGGTGAAGATTTCGAAACGGTCGGGAGCGGTCTGCTTGGCGTCGATGGCGACAACGATGCACTGGCTGCCGAACTTTTCGGCCGCTTCCCCCACGAACTCGGGCCGATGCACGGCGGCGGTGTTGATGGAGACCTTGTCCGCGCCGGCCAGCAGCAGTTTGCGGATATCCTCCACCACCCGCACGCCCCCCCCCACCGTCAAGGGCATGAAGCATTGCTCGGCGGTGCGGCGGACCACGTCGTACAGGGTATCGCGGTTTTCATGGCTGGCGGTGATATCGAGAAAGCACAACTCGTCGGCACCCTCGCGGTCGTAAAGCCTGGCCTGTTCCACCGGGTCGCCGGCATCGGTGAGGTTGACGAAATTGACGCCCTTGACCACCCGACCGTCCTTGACGTCCAGGCAGGGGATGATGCGCATTTTCAGCATTGGGCCTTCTCCTTTCCGGCAAGTACGGCCAGGGCCTCCGCCAGGAGAATTCGGCCGTCATACAGTGCCCGGCCGGAAATGGCTCCGAGAATCCCCTTGTGGCCCGTGGCGCGGATGCGGCGCAAATCCTCCAGGGAGGAGACACCGCCGGAGACGATCACAGGCGTGGTCAGCCGGTCCGCCAGGGCCACGGTCGCGGCGATGTTGGGGCCGGCCATGACGCCATCCCGATCGATGTCAGTGTGGATGATGGCGGCCACGCCCAGATCCTCGAAGCGGAGGGCGAGTTCCTCCGCCGTCACCTGCGAGGTCTGGGCCCAGCCCTCCACCGCCACCAGGCCGCAACGGGCGTCGATGCCGACCGCGACCCGGCTCGGATGGCGACGGCACGCTTCCCGGACAAGATCGGGATCGCGCAGTGCCACCGTTCCCAGGATCACGCGGCGGATGCCCTGGTCGAGCCAGAAACCGATGGTCTCAAGATCGCGGATGCCGCCGCCGAGTTGCACCGGGACCGTCACCGCCGCCAGGATTGAAGCCACCGCCTCGCGATTGACCGGTCGTCCGGCGAAGGCACCGTTGAGGTCCACCACGTGCAGCCACTGGCAGCCGGCCGCCACGAACTGGCGTGCCTGATCGGCCGGGCTGGCGTTGAATACCGTGGCCTGGTCCATTTCACCGCGCAGCAGGCGCACGCAGGCCCCATCCTTGAGGTCGATCGCGGGAAACAGGATCATGTCACGGCGTCCAGGACAGGAAGTTGGCAATCAGGCGCAGCCCCAGAGCCTGGCTCTTTTCCGGGTGGAACTGGGTTCCTACCAGGTTGTCGCGGCCGATGGCGGCGGTGATCGGTCCGCCGTAGTCCACGGTCGCCAGAAGATGCTCAGGGTTGGTCGGCACGAAATGATAACTGTGGACGAAGTAGGCATGGTTCCCGGACTCAAGCCCCGCGAACAGCGGATGCGCGGAGGCCAGCGCCAGTTCGTTCCATCCCATGTGCGGCACCTTGAATTCCGTGTTGGCCGGGACCACGGGCACCACTTCGCCGCCGATCCAGCCCAGCCCCGTGTGCTCGCCGTGCTCCCGGCCCAGGGTCGCCATGAGCTGCATGCCGACGCAAATCCCCAGGAACGGCCGCCCGTGCCGTAGGACCCGCATCTCCAGGGCCTCCACTAGGCCATCCACGGCGGCCAGACCCCGCTTGCAATCGGCGAAGGCTCCAACGCCGGGCAGAACGATACGTTCAGCCCGCGATACCGCCTCGGGATCGGCGGTAACCTGCACCGCTCCCCCGGTCTTCCCGGACTCCTCCAGGGAACGCTCGAACGCCTTGGCGACGGAGCGAAGATTCCCCGAGCCGTAATCGACAATCACCACACTCATCGTGGAATACCCCATCCTTATACCGGCGAGCCATAACAGTGGCTCGCCGTATTGTCCCTCGCCGGGCGCGGGCGTCCGCCCGCTTGGCTGCCGCCGCAATGGCGGCTTTACCAGCCAGCGGAATGTGCCAGACATTCCGCTGGCTGGTATCATAACGATCCACCAAGAACACCCTTGGTGGAGGGCACCGCATCGGCCTTGCGCGGGTCCAGCTCGATGGCCTGGCGGAGCGCCCGGGCCAGGGCCTTGTAGCAGGACTCGATGATATGGTGGGTGTTTCCGCCATACGGGGTCTCCACGTGCAGGGTGGCTCCGGCCATCTGGGCAAAGGCCTGGAACCACTCGCGGAAAAGCTCGGTGTCCATGTCGCCGACCTTGGCCGTGGGCATCTCCACCCGCCATACCAGATAGGGCCGGTTAGAGAGGTCGATGGCCACCCGGCTCAGGGACTCGTCCATGGGGATGGTGGCGGCTCCGTACCGGGTGATGCCGCGGCGGTTTCCCAGGGCCCGGCTGACGGCCTCGCCCAGGGCCAGCCCGGTATCCTCGACGGTGTGATGAAAGTCGATGTGGGTATCCCCCTCGGCCCGGACGAACAGGTCCATCAGGCTGTGCCGCGAAAGCTGCTCCAGCATGTGATCGAGAAAGCCCACTCCGGTCTTGACGTCGTAAACACCGGTGCCGTCCAGATTGAGCTGGATCCGGATACGGGTTTCGCTGGTGTTTCGCTCCACGGTGGCCTGGCGCATCATTCTTTCATTCCATCGAAGGGCGTTCTGGTAAGCTGCCGCGCATGATGCATCCGATACCCGTCGCGGCTCAAGTGCCCTCTTCCCCCGTCATTCAGGTTGTGGGCCTGAGCAAGCGATTTGGGGCCGTGCATGCCGTCGAGGGTCTCGATTTCTCGGTGGAGGCTGGAACCACCGTCGCCCTTCTGGGCGGCAACGGGGCCGGCAAGACGACGACCATCGCGATGCTGCTGGGGCTTCTGCTGCCTTCCGCCGGCACCATCACCGTGCTGGGGCACGACATGATCCGCCATCGGCATCGGGCCCTGCCGCACATGAATTTTTCCTCTCCCTACGTGGATCTTCCGCACCGTCTGTCGGTGCGGGAGAACCTTTGCGTCTACGCCCATCTCTATGGCCTGGACGGGGTGACCGGCCGCATCGCCGAGGTGGCCGCCGATCTTGACATCCTGGAACTGATGGACCGGCCGACCGGCAGGCTGTCGGCGGGTCAGAAAACCCGGGTCGCCCTGGCCAAGGCGTTGTTGAACCAGCCTTCGCTGCTGCTCCTGGACGAGCCCACCGCCTCGCTCGATCCCGACACCGGCGACTGGGTGCGCCGCTATCTGGAGGGGTATCGCCACCGTACCGGAGCCACCCTTCTCCTCGCCTCCCACAACATGGCTTTCACCTTGTGCACGGTGAGTTCATAGGGCCCTTCGACAAATCGCTTCGCCATGGCGACGTACTCGATAAGGATCTGGAGCCCTAGTGCGCAACGCGGCGAAGCCATGCCGGCGTTTATGGCGACGAGCGCGGATTCGAGCGGATGCTTACTTACGACAAGTGTTGCAACCGCCTCTACTTCAGAAGCTTCGTTGCACATTAGCCCTGTCGTAATCATCT
>JBKACM010000087.1:0-9510 GCA_046269335.1 Alphaproteobacteria bacterium
GACTCGCCCGCGACGGCGATGGCCCCGGCCATCTGGGCGAACAGGCCGGGATGATCGCCGGTGTAGATGGTGATCTCGGTGCCGTGGCGGGCTTCGTCCAGGCGTGTCTCGATGGTCAGACCGCGACCCTCCGCCTCCGCCTCCGCCTCGTGGACCAGCCGGGCGTGACGGACCAGGGTTTCGGTGTCGAAGCCCAGCCAGTAGGAGGGATAGCCCCGGGCGAGATGCGCCTCCACCGCCTCCACCGGCCAGTCCGCCAGGTTCCGGCGTACCGCTTCCCTGGCTTCGGCAACCCGGTGGTCCCGGGCCTGCACCGCCACCGCCCCGGACATGGCCTCGTCGGCGCGATGGAACAATTCCCGCAGCAGCGTCGCCTTCCAGCCGTTCCAGGCGTTGGGACCGACGGCGCGGATGTCGGCACAGGTAAGGATCACCAGGAGCCGCAAACGCTCCGGCGACTGGACGATCTTGACGAAGTCCTCCACCGTCTTCAGATCGTCAATGTCGCGCTTGAAGGCGATCTTGGCCATCACCAGATGGGAACGGACCAGCCAGCTTACGGTATCGGTCTCCTCGGCGGTGAGTCCCAGGCGGGGCCCCAGCTTCAGGGCGACCCTCGCCCCCAGTTCCGAGTGATCGCCGCCGCGTCCCTTGGCGATGTCGTGGAGCAGCGTCGCGACGAACAGGGCCCGCCTGGACTGGATCTGGTGGATGAGCTGACAGGTCAGCGACATCTCCCCCTCCACCGCGCCACCTTCCATCTGGTGGAGAACGCCGATGGCGCGGATGGTGTGCTCGTCGGTGGTGTACACATGGTACATGTCGTACTGCATCTGGGCGACCACGCGCCCGAAATCCGGCAGGAACCGCCCGAATACGCCGGATTCGTTGAGCAGACGGAGAGTGACCTCCTGGGACTTGCGCGAGGTCAGGATTTCGAGAAACAGCCGGTTGGCCTCCGGATCCTCCCGGAGGCGGGAGATTCGGTTCAGATTCTGGGTCACCAGCCCCAGCGTGCTCGGATGGATGTCGATCTCGTGGACATGGGAGGTATGGAAGAGCTGGATCAGTTTGATCGGCTCGCGGGCGAAGGCATCGGGCGTGAGCACCTCCAGGCGGCCGCTTTTTACGTCGAACCCGTCAATCTGGCGCTTGCGGAACGACAGCAATGAGAACGACAGCCTCGGCTTGCGCCGGTGCTGCTCCTCCAGCACGGCACAGATGATGCGGGTCAGGTCGCCGACGTCCTTGGCGATCAGGAAATAGTGCTTCATGAAACGTTCGACCCCGCGGCTACCCGCGTGATCGGTATAACCCATGCGCCGGCCTATCTCCTGCTGCACGTCGAAGGTCAGCCGCTCCTCCGGCCGGCCGGTCAGGTAATGGAGATGACAACGGGTCGTCCACAGGAAGTTCTGTGCCTTGAGAAACTTGGATGCGGCGTCCTGGGGCAGGACCCCCAGGGTGACGAGCTGGTCCGCGTCGGACACGCCGTAAAGGTAGCGCAGGATCCAGAACAGGGTGTGCAGGTCGCGCAGACCGCCCTTTCCCTCCTTGATATTGGGCTCCAGCACATAGCGGGTATCCCCCAGCCGTTCATGCCGGGCATCCCGCTCCCCCAGCTTGGTTTCCACGAATTCGTTGCCGGTGCCCCGGACTACCTCGTTCTGGAACCGGGCGCGTAGATCGGCATAGAGGGACTGGACCCCCCACACCCACCGCGCCTCCAGCATGGCGGTACGGATGGTGGTATCGAGCTTGGCCTGACGGATACACTCCTCGATGGTACGGGTGGAGTGGCCCACCTTCAGCCCCAGATCCCACAGCATGTAGAGCATGTACTCGACCACCTGCTCGGCCAGGGGTGTGACCTTGTAGGGCAGCAGGAACAGCAGGTCGAGATCGGAAAACGGCGACAGATCCCCCCGGCCGTACCCTCCCACGGCGACGATGGCCAGGTGCTCGCCAGTGGTGCGCACGCCGGCGCTGAACACCCGCTCGGTGGCGAAATCGTGGAGGACACGGACGAGCTGGTCCATGAGGAAACTGTTGGCCCGGACCGCCTCCGCCCCCGTGGACGTCCCGGCTTCGAACCGCTGGCGTATCGTGGCAAAGCCCTGGCCCAGAGCCGACTTCAGAAGAGCCAGGACCGCCGCCCGCTGGGCCTGCCTGGGACGTGTCGTGTCGTCGGCGACGGCATAGAGGCTGGCCTGGACCGCTCGACGGTCGATGATTTCGCGTTGGTTCGGGATGTCAGGGCGCATTTCCGATGCCAGCGGCCAGAGGGAGAGGACGGGCGCACTATATCAGGTGTTCCGTTCGGAGCCATCGGGGGAATACGGAATATCCGATCCTGGTGCATGAAAGATACGCCCTTCCCTGAACGTCCCGCCGCGTTTTGATCCTTGCCGCCAGTGGTCTCCTGCAACTATGGTTCCGGCCATGGTTTTCTTTGCTGGTCGCGAACTGGTGTGCCTGCGGGGCGAGCGCGTGGTCTTCAGCGGACTGTCGTTCGCGCTGGCCCGGGGCGATGCCATGGTGCTGGTGGGTCGCAACGGAAGCGGCAAATCCAGCCTGCTGCGGGTCATGGCCGGACTTTTGCGACCTCTGGCCGGATCCCTGGAGCGGGAGGGTCAACCCGTCGCTCTGGACCCGGAGGCACATGGAGCCGCCGTTCGCTATGTCGGACACATGGACGCGATCAAGTCCGTATTGACGGTGGAAGAGAACCTGGCCTTCTGGTCGGGAATGCATCAGGACGGTACCACCGAAATTTCCCGAAAGGACGCGGTAAGCGCGGCCCTGGACCGGGTCGGCCTCAAGCGGCTTGCCGGACAGCCGGGGCGGTTGCTGTCGGCCGGACAGCGGCGGCGTCTGAATCTGGCCAGACTGCTGGTGGCGCCTTCGGTGGTATGGCTTCTGGACGAACCCGCCACCGCTCTGGACGTGGGAGCCATCGCCATGGTGGAGACGATCGTCGCCGAACACCGGGAACGGGGAGGGATCGTCGTGCTTTCCACCCACAGCGAGATGGCCGTACCGGGAGCGACCCGCCTGTGCCTGGATGACTACGAGCCCAGGAATGAACCCGGAGGCGGCCCGACATGATTCAGGTTTTCACCGACGTGCTGCGCCGGGATCTTCGCCTGGCTCTACGCCATGGAGCGGACAGCCTGACGGTGGTGGCATTCTTCGTGATCGGCGTGGTGCTGTTCGCGTTCGGTATCGGCCCCGAGTTGTCGGTGTTGGAGAGAATCAGTGCCGGGGTGCTGTGGGTGATGGCCCTGCTGGCCTCCCTCCTGTCCCTGGACCGGCTGTTCCAGGGTGACTTCGAGGACGGAAGCCTTGACCTGCTGGCCATGACGCCGACGCCGCTCGGGGTGATCGTTGCCGCCAAGATCGTGGCCCACTGGCTTACCACCGGACTGCCGCTGCTGGCGACGGCACCGTTGCTGGCGGTGCTTTTGAATCTGAATTCGGCCGGCTTTGGAGTCCTGATGCTGGCCATGATCCTGGGTACCCCTACACTGAGCCTGATCGGCGCGGTCGGGGCCGCCCTGGTCCTGGGGGCGCGGCGCGGCGGCGTGCTGATGTCGCTGCTGGTGCTGCCGCTTTACATCCCGGTACTGGTGTTCGGGGTCTCGGCCATTGACGGAGCCGTCATGGATACCACCAGTGGCGCACAGTTGCTGATTCTGGGGGCGATCCTGCTCGGGTCGCTGGCGCTGTGCCCCTGGGCGGCGCAGGCAGCGTTGCGCCAGGCGGTCACCTGATATCGTTGTACAATTCCGGCAGCTCTACCCCTTCAGGGTGAAGCGAAAGATGCTGCCGCCATCCTCCGCAGGCGAGACCCAAATGCTGCCACCATGGCGAGCAACGATTTTCTTGCACAAGGCCAGGCCAATACCGATGCTGCCACCTTCGGCCTGGCGGTCCAGTTGCTGAAAAATAACGAAAACGCGCTCGCGAAACCCCGGATCAACTCCGATACCGTTGTCCTTTACCGAAAACGTCCAGGTGGCCCCCGTTTTCGCGGCACCGATGTGGACACGGGGCGGAGTGTCCGGTCGATGGAACTTGATGGCGTTGCCGATCAAATTCTGAAACAGATTGACCATTTGCCGGTCGTCGGCATCCAGACTGGGCAACGGGTCCCACGCGATGTCGGCCCCGCTGGAGTCGATTGCCGTACGGAGCGTTTCCACCGCCTCCGATACCACCGCTTCCATATCCACCAGAGTAAAGGCCTGGCCGTGTGTCGTTACCCGCGACACCATGAGCAGGTCCTTGATCAGCCGCTCCATCCGGTGGGCGGCGGCAACGGCGAACCCGACATGGTCCCTGGCATCCCACTCCGAACCACCGTCATATTGCCGCTGGAGAAGCTGCACGAAACCGGTCACGGTACGCAGCGGTTCCTGGAGATCGTGGGAAACCACGCGGACGAGCTGCTCCATCTCCGCGTTTGACCTCGCCAGTTCGGACGTCCGCTCCCCCAGGGATGCCACGGCGGCCCGGCGTGCGGTGATGTCCTCGACCATGCCCACCGAATACCTGGCCACGCCATCGGCGTCCCGCACCACCGTGAGGGTCACGTGGGCCCAGATCACCTGCCCACCCAACGAAACGAGACGAAGGTCACGCTCGAAATCCAGGGTGCTGCTGTCCATCAGCTCAAAGAAGGCGTCCATTGCCTCGGCCCGTTCCTCGGGATGAAGGAAGACCGAGACCTCCCGGCCAATCATGTCTTCCGGGGAACAATCCAGGATACGGCCCAGAGCGGGATTGCCCTGGATCAGAAGCCCCTCGCAGTCGGTAAGCGCAATTCCGATGGCGGCGGTATTGAAAATGGCACGCAGTTTTTCCTCGCTGGCCCTCAGCGCCATCTCCACCTGCCGGCGCGCGGCAATATCGCGACGCAACACGGCATCGACGCGATCCAGATGGTCCACGTGTTCCCGCAGCGAACGGATGACGGCCAGAAATATCGTCAACTCCAGGGCCGCGATCAGGCAGGGGGCCACGAACGCCGCAACCCACACCACCACCGGAACTCCGCCGGTCATGACATAGCTGACCAGGCCGGCGATCACCTCGGAAGACGCAACGGCAAAGACGAGTCCAAGCGTAAACAGCAAGGCTGGCGGAGCGCAGAGGAGATATCGGCGAATGAACGGCGTGAACATCGCCATGATGCCCTACGGCTTGTGGTCGTATTCCAGACTGGCCCGGGCAATCTGCTCCCAGTTGTCCTCAACCCAGCGACCGACCTCGACCAGTCCGGCCTCCATGGTGATTTCCGGCCTCCAGCCCAACTCGCTCCGCGCCTTCGTCGAGTCGATGACATAGGCGCTGTCCTGGCCTGGACGCTCCGCCACCACTTCGACGGCATCGTTGAAATTACGCCCCATGGCCTTGCAGATGGTTTCCACCACATCCCGCACGGCAATGCCGTTGTCCGGTGACAGATGATAGCGTTCCCCAACACGCCCCTCGAACAGCACCGCCCGTTCGCCCTTCGAGATATCGCGTACATGGATGTAGGACTTCACCGCCACACCCCCGCCATGCAGTTGGACCTTGCGGCCCAGCTTCAGGTAGATGGCGGTGCGGGGGATGATCTTGAACAACTGCTGACGGGCACCGTAGACGTTGGTGGCACGGACGGTAACGGCTGGAAATCCGTACTGCTTCTGATAGACCGAGACCAGCATGTCGGCGGCGGCCTTGGACGCGGCGTAAGGCGTACTGGGATTGTCCGGCGTCGCCTCGGCCACGGTACCGACGCAGTTTCCATAGGCCTCCGGCGAGGAAATGTGCAGATACCGTTTCAGGTAGTCGCGGCGACGGAGGTGATTGATCAAGGTCGCCAGAGCCACGGTGTTGGTGGAGAACCACTGTTCCGGATGTTCCCAGCTTGGCGCGACCTCGCTCTGAGCGGCGAAATTGACGATGTGGGAGGGGGTCTCCCGGTCCAGCATTTCCAGCAGGGCCGGCATGTCCCGGTTCATATCCATCCGGTGGAAACGATAGCGGGACAGGTCTGACCGCCCACGGTAACGCAGCCGCCAGTCCGGGTACTCCGGTGAGCGGCTGACCCCTATGACCTGGTGAGTCGGGTCCTCCAGCAGAAGATCAATGAAATCCTGTCCAGAAAACGCATTGCTGCCAAGAACGACGATTTTCGCCATGTCGAAATCTCACTCGAAATAAATGTAGCCCCAGTCGCCCTGATAGCCGCACTGCCGATAGATCCACTCCCATTCCTCCGGCGCGTGGAAGGCACGACAGGTAAGCTGCCAGTACAGCAGGTTCACCTTTTCGCGCTCGTTCCGGAAGGCTTCGACGGTGATGTGTTTCCTGTTGCCCTTGCCGACCCGTTCGATTTCCCGGATCGCCGCGAAGAGCTGGTCGATGGGCAGATTGTGCAGGGAGTTGATGGAGTAGACGAAATCGAAGGTATCGTCCGGCCAGGGCAACGAGGCCGCGGTACCGACCTGGAGGAAGGGACGAACCTCCTCCTTGGCGTTGGCGATGCCATACTCGGAAATGTCGATCCCGGCCACCTGGAGCCCCGGAACCGACTGGGTGAAATCGTACAGCAGGAAGGCCTTGCCGCACCCCACGTCCAGGATCCGGTCGCCGGGTTTCAGACCATAGTGGCGAACCATGTCATCGGCCACCACCCGCCAGCGCCCGTCATAGCGGTATCCGCCATACCCCAGATGGCGCTCCCCATCCCAGTAGTCCTTGCCGAACCGGCAGGCGATCTCGGCGCACTCGGCCTTGTCATGGGCGTTGACCCGTCCGAGATAGTCCCGGGTGGTGGATTTGTGAATCTTCGTTACGAAATCGACATTGGCCATGGCGCACCATTCCGTCGGCATTGGGACGGCCCGTATCATACACGCTTGCCGGAGTAGGGGAAAGTAACCAGAATTCAGATCCCAGATCCTATGCAGGCGAGCGGCGGCCGGGTCGGTCACCCCCCCAGCGTCTCGAACACATCCCCTTCCGGCAGCTTTCCCAACACGTGCCGTCGATGCCACAGGGCGTAGTACAGCAGGGTCCAGGCGGCGAATCCCTGTTTTCCGGCGTCGGCGAACAGCGCCACCACCCTGTCCGGGCGGCACAGTTCCTCGATACCGGGTTCCACCGCCACCAGGGGGCCGAGCCGACGGCCGGCCTTGGCGATCCATTCTCCCACCGGAACCGTAAAGCCACGCTTGCGGGCAAAGGGCCGGGCCGCAGGCAGTTCCATCGCCAGCCAGCGGCGCGGCAACCACTTGCCCAGGGACTTCCGGATCTTCAGCCGGTCCGGCAGCTGGAAGGCGAATTCGGCCACCACCGGGTCCAGAAACGGCACCCGCCCTTCCACCCCGTGCGCCATCAGGCAACGGTCCAGCTTGTTCAGGAGATCGTTGGGGAGCCAGTCGGCGCAGTCCAGGGCCTGGGCGCGCTGAAGCCGGGTGTGGCCTTCCCGCTTCCCGTCGCGCTCGGCGGCACCGATTCCGTCGCGCCAGCCGGTCGTGGGCTCCCGCAGGACCCCGAGTCCGTCAAAGGTTCCCCTGCGTCGCATCTTCCTCGTAAACGGCCAAGGGCGCATGGCGGCGCGATAACGACCATAGCCGCCGAACAATTCATCTCCACCCTCGCCGCTCAGGATGACCTTGACGGATTTCCGGGCCTCCGCCGCCAGCCTGAAGGTGGGCAGGATGGCGTAGTCGGCGGCGGGATCGTCCATGGCTGCCGCCACCATCGGCAGGGAGCTCCAGAAATCGGCCTCGGTAAATTCCACCTCCACGGAATCAGCGCCGACGGCCCTGGCCACCGCTCGTGCCGCCTCGCGCTCGTCATGGGCGGCGGTACCGGGGAAAGCGGCGGTGAAGGCCAGAACCGGCCGCTCGCCTCCCTGCCGCGCCATCATCGCCAGAACCACCGAGGAATCGATACCTCCGGACAAAAACAGCCCATAGGGGACGTCGGCGCGGCGATGTACGCCGATGCTGTCATTCAGCACGGCCTCCAGTCCCGCCAGAGCTTCCGCCTCGTCCAGGAACCGCGCTTCTTCCCCGGAAGGAAGAGCGGCGCGGCGGTGGCGGGCGACGATGCGGCCTCCCTCCACCACCAGGGTTTCCCCGGGCAGGACCCGCCGAATGTCGGCGAAGGGGGTCTCCTCCCCGGTGGTGAACTGCAATTGCAGCAGTTCAAGGACGCTTTGCCGGCGCAGATGTGGCGAGGCCAGCCCAGCGGCAATCAGAGCCTGGGGCTCCGAGGCGAAGGCGAAACCGGCCCCGGACTCCGCGATGTACAGGGGCTTGATGCCGAACGGATCGCGGGCCAGGACTAGTCGCCCCGTTCCAGGGTCATGGATGGCGATGGCATACATGCCGCGCAGCCGGTCGGCGAAGGAGACGCCCAGACGCCGATATAGATGCAATGGCGGTTCACAGTCGGAGCCGGTGGCGAAGCGGGTATCGGGGGCCATCTCCGCCCGCAATTCCAGATCGTTGTAAATCTCGCCGTTGGCGACGAGGGCCGTGCCGTCGGCGGCGAGGAAAGGCTGATCCCCGGTGGCCAGATCGATGATGGCGAGCCGGGTCTGAATCAGACCGACGTTGCCGGCCATGTGTCGTCCATGCCCGTCCGGGCCACGGTGAGCCAGGGCCGTGGTCAACGCATCCAATATCAAGGCCGGCGGACTCGTCCCGCCGCCGGTCATAAGGCCCGCGATTCCGCACATCCTGCCCGAATCCGTTCAAAGAAAGCCTGATACTGCGCGATCACGACCGCCTCGGTGAAATGTTCCTGAAAAGTCTTGCGACCTTCCTCGGCGATGTGGTGGGCCAGGTCGCTTTCGCGTAGAACCCTCCCCAGAGCCTGACCCAGGGCCGTTGCGTCATCTACCGGAACCAGCACGCCATTGACGCCGTCGCGAATCAACTTCGCCGGCCCGATGCTGTCGGCGGCCACCACCGGCAGGCCCTGTGCCCAGGCTTCCAGCACCACATTGCCCAGCGGCTCGTGGCGGGACGGACAGACGAAAACATCAGCGGTGGCGAGCAAGGCCGGCACGTCGTCGCGCCAGCCCAGGAACCGTACCCTGGACCTTATCGTCAACCGCTCGGCCATGGCCTCCAACTCGGATCGCAGGGGACCGTCGCCGGCAATCCACAGGGTGGCCTCGGGCACCTGCGTCATCGCCTGCAACAGGACGTCGAAGGCCTTGTTGGGATGCAGTCGGCCCAGAGCCAGGATCAACGGCGAGGTTTCCGGCGTGTCGTGCTCCGCGCGATCGATGGGGGGGCTGCGAGTTTCGGTGACGAAGTTCGGTACATGATGGGCACGGCCGGCGGGCCAGCCCCTGGCCAGGACGTGGTCGACGATGTCCTGGGTGTTGCCGACCAGATGGTCGCAGTGGCGGTAGTACTTGAGGTCGTAATAGCCGCCCAGCCGACCCACGTGGATGAACTTGCCCCTGGGGCAGAACTGGGTGGCCCGGTTCATCCA
>JBKACM010000088.1:0-9508 GCA_046269335.1 Alphaproteobacteria bacterium
CTGGCGGCGGCACCGGCGGTTGATGGGGATCTGGGGGACTGGGCCGGGGCGACCTGGACCCGGGTCCCGATTCAGCCGGCCGAGGATAAAGAGGAGGTCAAGGCCGTCGGGAACATCGAGGTCGAACTGGCGGCGGGGGTTCGCGGTGGGATCTTCTACGTCGCCGCCCGCTGGCCGGATACCCATGCCGACGAGGTCTACCGCCCCTGGAGGATCTTTGGGGGCAAGTACAGACGCTCAGACGATCGCGATGATGCCTTTGCCCTGCGTCTCCACATGGATGGCGATTACGACAAGTGCATGATCACCAGCAAGACCTACAAGGTGGATGTGTGGCTGTGGTCTGCCGGTCGCAGCAATCCGGCCGGTATGGCCGACGACTATCACCACCTCATCTCCTCCAGTCCCCTGGAGGATGCCGCCGAGCACAAGACGCCGTCCGGGGCCACCGTCTACATCAAGAAGAACCGGGATGAGGGAACACCCGGCTGGGAGAACACGCGCGCACCCAAGGAAGTGACCACCGATCAGCTTCCCGGCGTAGCCGTTGTCGCCAATCCCTCCGGCAGTGCCGCCGACATCACCGCCAAGGGGAAGTGGGCCGGCGGCAAGTGGTCTCTGGAAATGTCGCGCAAGCTCGACACCGGCCACCCCGACGATGCGGTGCTGAAGGCGGGTGCGAAGAGCACCGGCGCGATAGCGGTTTTCAACCACAGCCATTCGGACAACAAGAGCGTCTCCGGCCTGCTCGAATTCGATTTCTCGGCCGTGAAGTAGCTCTACGGGAACAGGGCAATTGGGTGAAAATAGGAATAGGACGTCAAGTCAGGGTAAAACGGGAACAACTGGCGCATTGAGCACCCGTGTGCGCGCAAGCCAAGGGGCCGGACGGCCCCGCCCGGCGCTGAGGGGCATAAACAAATTAAGGGTAATCGGGTTCACCCGATTACCCTGTCTATGGGAAGGAACGCAGTGGTGGAAATCCGTCGGGCCAGGTGCAGTACCCGCGACCGGTCTGCTGGCGTCTGTGCCAGACGCTCTTTTCTAACCGATAGGTAATGTAGGTTTCACCGAAGCCCTTGTCATCGGCTTCGTCCGGGCGGCAGAGGACCTGGAAGACGCTGCCGGGACGGCGCGGCGTGGTCAGGATGCGCCAGTCGCTGCCGCGGCTTCTCAGCAATTGGATTTCCTCGGTGGTTCCGGTGTCGTCGTCCACGGCCGAGAGACGGCGGACGGTGCCGTGATCAATGACCAGAAGGCTTGCCCTTACCCCGTTGAACTGCCCGAACCCGCCATGGGTCGTTTCCAGCACGAACGTGTCCGGTGCCGGCGGACCCGCCGTGCGCAGACGGGCAAAGGGGGACCCCAGCTCGGTGGTGTTCGCGATCCCGTTCTGATCGTCGTACAGTACCAGCCGTGCCTCGGCCAAGGCTTCCTTTTCCAGCAACTGCGCGATCTCGGTGTCGGAAGTGAACCCGTACAGATAAAACTCCTCCATGGAGTCACGAACCAGGACGTTGATTCGCGTGTCTACCAGCAGGGCTATCTGGCTCAGGCCCCGACTTCTGGCCGGAAACTGGGCATCGACACGATATCCCGTCGGCGTGGCCAGGGTTCCGCCACCTCCAGCCCAGGCCGGAACGGTCCGGGACAAATCCACGGCGAGGCAAAAGGCGAGCAGGAGACAGGGGAGAGACCGCCCGATTCTCACGCCACGCCTCTCTGGAGGTGACGCGGAATAGCCGCCATCTTGAGGACATAGTCCGCAAAGGCCTCGGCGTTCATCGGACGACCGAAATAGTAGCCCTGCCCTTCGTCGCAGCCATAGCTTTTCAACAGGGCGAGCTGGGCCGGGGTTTCGATTCCCTCGGCGACCACGTCGAGCCCGAGGCTGTGCGCCATGGAAATGATGGCCTTGGGGATGACGCTGGCTCGTTCGTTGCGATCGATGTCCTTGACGAAGGAACGGTCGATCTTGAGCAGGTTGATGGGAAATTTCCGCAAGTAGGCGAAAGACGAATAGCCGGTACCAAAATCGTCGATGGACAGGGAAATTCCCCGTCCGGAAAGGCCGCTCAGTATCTCCATGGTAACGGCAACGTCGTCCATGGCGACGGTCTCGGTAATCTCAAGCTCCAGGAACTCGGGCGGAATACCGGTCCGGTCGAGAATGCCGTCCACCACGTCCAGAAGGGTTGGATTCAACTGCCGCCCCGAAACATTGACCGCTACCCGCAAGGGACCGATTTCCCTCGACCAGCGTTGCGTCTGGCGGCAGGTAACGTCCAGAACCCACTCGCCAATCAGGGAAATCAGGCCGTTGTCCTCGGCGATGGGAATGAATTCATCCGGTGACACGACGCCGATTTCGGGATGGATCCACCGCAACAGGGCTTCCATGCCGATGACCCGCATACTCGAAAGAGAAATCTTGGGCTGGTAGTATACCTCGAACTCTTCCCGGTCGATGGCCCGTCGCAGCCGGCTCTCCAGGCCAAGGCGGTTGCGGCACCGGCTGTCGGTGTTCGTGGTGACGAAGCGAAAGCAGTTGCGACCCTGTTGTTTCGCCTTGCGCAGGGCGGATTCGGCACTGTTCAGCAGGACACGGCAGTCGTCGGTATCGGAAGGGTAGAGGGCGATGCCGATGGTAGCGGTGACGAACAGTTCCTGGTCCTGGAGATCCACGGTCGCGGCGATCCGGTCCAGGATGGCCTCGGCGGTGCGGCTGGTCTGCTGTACGCTGGCGACCCGGTGCAGGAGAATGCCGAACTGGTCACCGGCAAGCCGACCGACCCAGCCGCCTTCGCCGACAACGTCGGCAATTCTCCGGGCCACGATCGTGAGAAGATCATCCCCGGCTCCGTACCCCAGGGACTCGTTGACCAGTTTGAAGCGGTCGATGTCAACGTACAGAAGCGCTAGGCCATAGCCGTGTTTGCGGGCCCGCTCGGTGGCCTGTGCCAGGTGTTCGATGAACTGGGCGCGGTTGGGCAGGGTGGTCAGGGGGTCATAGTTGGCAAGGTAGTGCAGGCGGGCCGCGTTCTGTTCGCTGGAAACGATGTCGGCGAACATCGCGGCGAAGTTGGACCAGCCATTCGCATCCTCGGCGATGCCGGTGACGGTCACCATCTTCAGGAACAGCTCTCCGTCCTTCCTGCGGCCCCAGATTTCTCCCTGCCAGGTTCCGTCGCGGCGCGCCGTTTCCCATATCTGCTCGAAAAAATCCTGGCCGTGCCGGCCGGAGCCCAGGACCGTGAAAGACTTGGCGATCAGTTCGGTCTCGTCATAGCCGATCAGATTGCAGAACGCCGGATTGACGGAATTGATGATCCCGTCGGAATCGGTGATGACGATGCCTTCCAGGATCCGCTCGAACAGTCTTCCGGCCAGGCGGAGCTTGCCCCGGGAGAGGGCCAGGGCTTCCTCGCGCTGTTCCAGGGTCTGGCGGAGATCGGCCACGTACTCGGACTCGATGCCGCCCAGAATGTCCGCAAAGGAGAGGAGCGTGACCAGCTCGCCACGATCATCGACGATGCCAAGGTGGCGTAGGTTGTTGTCGGCCAGAACCCGGCGGGCGGAATAGAGGGTTTCGGTCGACGGCACGGTAATCAGTGGCCGGGTGGCGAACGAACCGATCGTGCCTTCCGTCTGGCCCTGACTGAGAAGGCGGACCACGTCCCGCTCGGTGATGATGCCGTGGGCATTGTCCTCGAAGGTGACCGCGACCGCATCGACGCCCTGTCTGTGCATCAGGGCAGCCACGGCGGCCACCGACTGCGAGGCATCCACCCACTCGCGTCGACGTCTGAGGACGCTCTGAACCTCCCGCATCTGCATGAAGCATTCGATGCCGTGGTTCAGCACGACATCGCTCTGGCTGATCATGCCGCGAAGTTCTTCGTCTTCCCCGAAGGTGACCAGCAGGTGGCGGATATCCTCCTGCTTCATGCGGATGCCGGCGTCGCCGATGGTGGCCTCCGCATCGATGGTCTTGACCGGGGTGCTCATCCACCGAGAGATGGGATCACTCAATCTTTCCGGGTAGCAGAGAGCCGCCAGGGCATCCCGTTCCGTCCAGATTCCCACCGCCCTGCGGTCCTGCTGGACGACGACGCTGCTGCACCGGGCGGCGTGCAACAGCGCCGCTACCTCGGCGACGCTGGTTTCCGGGGCACAGGTCAGCAGAGACGTCTGACAGATCCGTCCGACCGGTACATTCAGCGACGACATCCGTTTCCCGTCTCCCAATCCACGCAGGACGCTGGAGGTGCGGCCAAGGCGGCGAAACATCTTAACAAGATATTTCGACGGGATGCCAAGGTGCAATTTGGGGGCCACATGGGTTTTCCGGCGGTCATCGTCTTGGAAAAGGTCGTCTTCCCGATTCCTGGAGGGGGAATTCCCGAAAATGGGCAATCGAGGGCAAACGGTGCGAAAAATCGATGATTTCCCGCCACGATCGGATTGGCATGGTTCGTGCGAACACACCCTGCAGGAAAGCAAAAGTTCAGGTTTAGGCGAGTTTTCAGGAGGTTTGAGATGGTCGCCAGTGCGGTCGTTCGTAGAGTTCTCCCGGCGGTGCGTGGATTGCTGCTGGGTGCCGGGTGGGTGTTCGTGGTGGCGGCCGGTGTCGGTTTCGCCGGGGATGCGCAGGCCGGTATCGCTGCTACCAAGCATAATCTGGGTACCTCTGGCACGGGTACCAATCACCTGTCCGCCGGTACGGGTGAAATCTGCGTGTTCTGCCACACGCCGCACGGTTCGGACAGCGGTGCCGCTGCACCGTTGTGGAACAAGAAGGTTTCCTCTCCGTCCAACTACACCACCTACACCTCTCCAACCCTCTTCAACACCACGACCCTCACCGGTTCGATGTCGCTGGCCTGCCTGAGCTGCCATGACGGTACCCAGGCCATGGACACGGTGATGAACGCGGCGGGCTCCGGCGGCTACAATTCGGCAGGCGCGGCCATGAGCGGTGCGACCTGGACCGGTGGCAACCAGACGGGCGGCAAGATGGGGGCAAGTGTCGTCGCCAACCTTGGAACGGACTTGTCAAACGACCATCCTGTTGGTATGAAGTATCGGAACACGGATGGTGCCACGACGGGCATTCAGGCGGAGTTCAAGCAGTCTACCGGGTCGGACCCGCTGTTCTACGTCGAGACGGCCTCGACCCAGACCGGTGCGGCAGCGAACGCCCGCGACAAGTATGACCTGTGGCTGTTCCCCCGCTACACCGGTGGAGTAAGTGATGGAATTCCGCGCGTCGAATGTGCGACCTGCCATGACCCGCATTCGGACAATCCGTTGTTCCTCCGCGTACCCAACTCCGTCGCCGATGGTGGGAGCGCCAGTGGGCTGTGCCTCACCTGCCACCTCAAGTAACGATTTTTCCAAGATGCGAAGGCACATCCTCTTCCTTGGTGTCCTATTCGCCCTCCTCTCCGGCCAGTTTTCCCTGGCCGGGGCGGCGGAGCCGGCCGAGAGGCCGGTTTCGGTCGTTGAGGGGGGCCAGAAGGATACAGGGACGTCTGGGGCGACGGAAAAGGCCAAACCAAGTGTGGCCGCCACGGTTAACGGGGCGGCCATTTCCACGGACGAACTGGATGCGGCGCTGGTAGTCGCGGCGCGGCGGAAGTTCTACCATGGCAAGATTGATCCGGCGAAGGTGGACGAGTTCCGCCGTACCGTCCTGGACGATCTGATTGCCGAGCATCTTCTCCTGCGCGAGACGGAAGCACGTAACATTCTTCCGGATACGGCCGACGTGGAGAGCAAGATCGCGGCCATGGAGGAGCGTTACAAGGACAGCGCCGAATGGAAGGCGCAGCGCGACCAGACCCTTCCGGCCATGCGGGAAAGGATGCTTCTCAACAGCCGCAAGGGCCAGCTTGAGAAGAAGATCCGCGAGGTTCCCCCTCCCGATGACGTAGCCCTGAACCGGTTTTACGAGCAGAACAAGGATCTGTTTACCGAGCCGGTGCGTGATCGTGTCGCGGTCATTCTGCTGAAGGTCGATCCCTCCTCCACCCGGGTGGTATGGGAAGAGGCGGCGGCCGAGGCGGCGCGGTTGCATGAGAAACTTCGGGCTGGTGCCGATTTCGCCGAGCTTGCCAAGCTCCATTCCTCCGACAAATCGGCGGCGGAGGGGGGAGACATGGGGTATCTGCATGTCGGGCGGCTTGGGGCCGAGGCGCGGGAGGCGGTGGAGAAGTTGGATGTCGGCGAGGTGACACCGCCAGTCCAGCTGCTGGAGGGGTATGCTTTGTTCCGGCTTCTGGATCGGCAGCCCAGTCGGGTGCATCCCCTCTCCGAGGTTACGCAGAGGGCGACCGACCTTTATGTCCGGAATACGGGTGAGAAGAACTGGACGGCGTTCCAGGCGAAGCTCCGAAGTGATGCCAAAATCTGGATCAATCCCGAAGTTGTAGCGGTGAGCGCTGGTAGATGAGGCTGGCGACTGCGGCGGTAGGCGCCTTTCTTTGGTTTGCCTACACCGCGGGACCGTGTTTTGCCGAAGACGAAGCGGAAGAGGAGTCTTCGGAAAGTATCTTCGACAGCATTCCTCCTATCGGGCTGACGGGGAATCTCAGCTATACCGTCGGTCAGACACGCACCCCCCGCGGGGATACCACTCTGAATTCGGTGACCACTCTCTCGGCCAGTCCCAACACCTATATCTATGAACCCTGGCTTGCCACCGTCTACGGCACCCTCAACGCCTCCCTGACCAGCCAGTCCTCGATGACGCCGGCCCCGACCAACGGGGTGGGTCAGGCGAAAACCTCGCTCTCCGAGTCGGATCTGTTGACCGGATCGGTAGGGTTCAACGTTCTGTCGCAGAGCGATTACCCCATCGATCTCTACTACGGCAAGTACAGCAGTACCGTTCTGGCCGATGATCTGGGCCGAGACACCACCGGCCAGACGATGCGGATCAGTGGCACGCAAAAAATCATGGATGACCTGTCATCCCGAATGATTCTGCAACTGGACAACAGTGTCGATGGAACCGGTGCCGGGGAGAATTCCAGCGAAATCGATACGGAGGTGGACAAGCGCTTTGACGAGGATTACGTGCGGGTCGGCGTCAATCATCGTGGTTCGGTCTATTCCGGGGGTCTCCAGGGGACCGCCACCGCCGATGTCAACAGTGGTACTCTGCGGTATCGTTCGCAACCTTTCGACACGGTAACCACGGACTCCATGAGCACCTTACGCTTCAGCGACACGATGGATCAGACCTCGACAGGAAGCAGCGCCGTGATGCAGGGTGTGACCACGGCCATGTGGAAGCCGGAATTCGTCCAGGACATGATCGTCCACGGGGCGTTCCGATCGTTCCAGGACCAGGTGCATACCGCCAAAATGCAGAAGGACGGCCAGATCGTGACCGACGACAGTTCGTCCCGGTCGGCCTTCGGTACCATGACCACCAACTACCCTCTGGCTCAGCGGCTGTACCTGAATCTCGGCCTGAACAGCGGTCTGATCACCCGCGAGCGAAAATCAAGTCAGGCTACCGTAGCCACCACCAGCGGCAGCGCCAACACTGGTAACAGCGAGTTGACACTGTCGGCAGGAACCAGTGCCTCTCTCAGCTATACTTCGCTCAATACCGACTGGGAGGGATTCAACTGGATCTGGAACGCCGGTGGTGGCGGGACGATGTCGGCCACGACGCTGGGTCCGGAACAGTCCGAGAACCTCAACGCCGGACATTCCCTGTCCCGGCCGATCGATCTGCCGTTTCTGGGACCGGCAAATCTCAACCTCGGTCAGGGGGCGGCGATCAACTATTCGACGACGGCGAGCCTTCCGATCAATCACTCCGCGGGCCTCAATCAGGGCAGCCGGGACGGCAAGACCTGGAGCACCTGGAGCACGACCATATCCGACAGTCGGGCCGTAGGGGGGGACGGCTCGACCTATCAGATCATGAACTCCCAACTGACCAAAGGCTATGACCCGGACCGCTTTTCAAGCTGGAGCGCCAACGTGTCCTACCAGGCCTATCGGCAAAGCTCCCAGGCGCTGGTGGCAGCCGAGGCGGCCCAGGCGGTGGACACTCGCGATACCCTGACCGGCAACGTTTCCTACCGTTCGAAGGATATTTTCGGAATCGAGGGTGTCACATACACTTCCGAACTCTCACTCAATCCCCCCTCGATCATCGCCCAGAACCGGGCCCGCGATTTCGGCACCAGTACGGCACCACCGCCGTCTGGATTCGGCAGTCAGAGGTGGAACAACCGCCTGGACTATATGATCGGCCAGCTTCGTACCAGCGGAATGGCCAGGACCGACAACGGACCCGAAGGAATGGGGATGATTTTCCTGTTCCAGGTTGCGCGACGGTTTTGAACACCGTCTCGGTATGAACCGACCCAAAGAGTCGGGTCATCAGCCGGGCGGTATGATACCAATCCGCGTTGATCGTGACCGATCAACGCCCTCAATCGCCGGCGAGGGCAGACAAAAAGATGCCAAGCGGTCATTTCATACCAGTGAGCCGATGAGTTGACTCATCGACTCGCTGGTAAAGCCTGCGCGGCGCTTGAGCGGCCGTCTGTGCGTATTTTGACCCTGGGTCAAAATATCTGCACGGCGGTATGACTTGTTCCCGATCCTGGGAAAAAAATGAGGGCTGACCCCGGGAACAGGAATGGGGTATCCTCCCGGCTTCAAGGAAGTGCGAGCCTGGCCCGGCTATTGCAGGGCCGGACGCCGTGTGGCGCTCAGGGTTGGGAGTGGCATGGGCCAGTGGCTCAGGAGTAGGGGATGTCAGAAAAAATGATCAGATACCGGCGAGGGCTGTTGACCCTGCTTGCCGTCATCGTTTTCGGATTCGCGTTCATCGGCGGCAATGAGCCGGCGCGTGCCGAGTACGGCGACGTCGTCATCAACAATTATTCCGACGCGGCCGGCATGCGGCCGCCGGTTTTTCCGCATTGGTTTCATCGTATCCGTTTCCGCTGCAAGGTCTGCCACGGCGACCTCGGCTTCCAGTTCAAGGCCGGTGGCAACGAGATCAACATGCTGAAGATCTTCGACGGGCAATTCTGCGGGGCCTGCCATAACGGGCAGATCGCCTGGCCGGTCGAGAACTGCACGCTCTGTCACTCCGGAAAGCCGGGGACCAGGACCCAGGTGCACAACAGCACCCTTGACCGCCTGGTGACGCCGCCTGACAAGGCGGGCCAGAGCGGTTCGACCCTGAACCCGTCAAAGCCGTGAGGACAAGAGCATGAACATGATTCGAATCGTCACGCTCCTGGCCTGCGTCGGTCTGTCCGTCGCTCTTTCCGCCGGCACCGTCGTGGCGGCGGAGGAGGCCCCGACTGCCGCCACGGCGAACACTTTCCGTTTCAACCGCCTGATGAAGACCGGGGCCGATGCCAATGCCCCGGCCTCGCAGGATGGTATCCATGACCCGACAAATCCTGGGACCGACTCCCTCCAGCCGCCAAGAGAGGCTTTCGCCGACCTTCCGAAATCCAATTCC
>JBKACM010000089.1:0-9455 GCA_046269335.1 Alphaproteobacteria bacterium
ATCGACCCCCGGGTGGCCCCGTTCGAGAAATACCTGTCGGTGGTCCAGGCCAATCCGGGCAAGACCCTTCTGTTCAACGACGTCGATATCATGCACGGGTTGATGAACGGCCTGCGTAGCGGCAACGATCTCATCCGGGGCAAGCGGAACCTGGGCGTCATCGCGTTCGAGAACACGCTCTTCGACGACGAGGCCAAGGCGCGGGGCGGAAAGTACGACTTCATCGTCTGTCACTCCCGATTCAATCAGGACATGTTGCACGCGGCCGGCTTTTCCGATGTCCGCCTTGCCTGGCAGGGGGTCGATCCGCCGGAAATGGTGACCCCGCCCCGCCGCAACCGGTTCGGTGACCGCTTCGTGATCTTCTCCGGCGGCAAGCTGGAATTCCGCAAGGCCCAGGACGTGGTGGTGGAGGCGTTTCGCCGCTTTCACGCCCGTCGCCCCGACTCGGTACTGGTGACCGCCTGGCACAACCCGTGGCCCCAGTTCGGTCTGGACATGGCCGAGTCCCGAATCGCCAAGGTTCCACCGACCATCGACAAGGCCAGCAACCGTCTGAACATCACCCAGTGGGCGCTCGCCAACGGCGTGCCGGAGTCCGCCTTTGTCGATCTCGGCTTCCTGTCGCGGGCGCAGATGACCGAGGCCATGGCGGAAGTGGATGCGGCGGTGTTTCCCAACCGCTGTGAGGGAGCGACCAATCTGGTGGCGATGGAAGCCATGGGCTGCGGTATTCCCTGCGTCATCGCCGCCAACAGCGGACAGCTCGATCTCCTGATCGAACCCGATGTCTGTTTCCCGCTGACCCGACAGACGCAGTTGAACAATCCGCGCGGAACCCGTACCGGCTGGTGCGAGAGCGACCCCGACGAAATTGTCGAGAATCTGGAAAAGATCTACGCCGATCGGGCCGAGGCGGGACGGCGGGCGGCGCGGGGGCGCGACTTCCTGCTACGCCAGAGGACATGGCGGCAATTCGCCGAGGTATTCGTGGCCGAGTGCGATCGCTGAGGAGAGGGACGACATGAGCTATGAAGCCGTGGAGGCGGCATGGGCCCTGGCCGATGCCGCTCATGAGAAGCAGACCGGACAGGGGACCGTGCTGTCCCTGGCCGAGTGGTGGCAGCAGTTTTTCTCAGGCTCGGACCAGGTGGACAAGGAACGTTCCCTGCGGGAGGGCGGTAATCCGCCGGCCAGGATCTTCCTGAACTCGCCCTATGGCTTGCAATACCGCGAGGAGCACAAGGACTGGATTCCCTTCCGCCACGGCGACGTCAAGATAGACTGAGCCTGGGCTTACGGATGGGAGCGGCATGGCGAAGCTGCGCGCAAAGAAAGGGGGCGACCAGCTTGCCAGGCTGACGCGGGCGGTGGCGCTTCATAATGCCGGCAATCTGGCCGAGGCAGAGGCCCTCTACCGGCAGGTGCTGGCAAAGGAGCCCGGGCAGGCCGATGCCCTGCACCTGCTGGGGGTCCTCAATCGTGGCAGGGGCAATTTCGCCGCCGCCATTCCCCTGATCCGGCAGGCCCTGGCGGCCAATCCCGGACTGTTCAACGCCCATCGCAGCCTGGGAAACGCCCTGTCGGACGCCGGTGAGTTCGAGACGGCCGCAAGCCATTACCGCCAGTTTTTGACCGCCGATCCCAACATCCCCGACGTGTGGATTTCCCTGGGCTCAGCCCTGAAATATCTGCCTGGCAGGGCGGCGGAAGCAGAGGCGGCCTACAATCATGCCATCGCCCTGCAACCTTCGGTAAAAATGCACCTTCTGGAACGAGGTCTGGGGCGCCTTCTGGCCGGCGAATACACTGGCGGCTGGGCCGACTGGGAAAATCGCTGGGAGCAGCCGGAACTTCAGGCGGTACGGCCGAAAATAACTCAGCCCTATTGGCAGGGAGAGGATCTTTCCGGACGGACGCTGCTGGTTTTCGCCGAACAGGGATTCGGCGACACGTTTCATTTCGTCCGCTACCTTCCACTGCTGGTACGGCGCGGGGCCAAGCTGGTGTTCGTGGCGCAGAAGGGCTTGCAGCGGGTGCTGGCCCCGATGGAGCAATTCGCTCTTTGCTCTTACGACGGCGGACCGCTGCCGCCGTTCGATTATCAGTGTTCCCTGCTCAGTCTGCCCCATCTGTTCGGCACCACCCTGGAAACCGTTCCGGCGGAGGTCCCCTACCTCACCGCCGAACCGGACTTGTCGGAGCATTGGAAGGCGCGGGTGGATGCGGCGGCAAGGGGAGCGCTCAAGGTGGGCGTGATCTGGGCCGGAAAGGCAAGTTACAAGGATGACCGCCGCCGCTCGCCGGGTTTCACGGCAGTCAAGCCCTTGTTCGACCTGCCGGGAGTGCATTTCTTCGCCCTTCAGGTAGGAGACGGCCGCACCGAACTGGCCTCCTGGAACGCTCCGGACAACTTCACCGATCTTGGAACGGAGATTGGCGATTTCGCCGATACGGCCGCCATCATGACAAATCTCGATCTGGTGATAAGCTCCTGCACCTCCGCCGCCCATCTTGCCGGGGCCCTCGGCCGCCCCCTGTGGATGCTGATTTCGGCGGTGCCGTCCTGGCAGTGGATTCTTGGCCGCAATGATACCCCCTGGTACCCCACCGCCCGCCTGATCCGCCAGGCGCGGGCCCTGGTCTGGGACGATGTGATCGACCGGGTGCGACAGGACCTCGCGGCCCTGGTCGAGGCCCGCTCCGCCCCTCCCGGTCGGGCACGGGAACTGGTTCGGGCGGTGGATCTGCACAATGATGGCCACCTGGAGGAAGCGGAAGCCCTGTACCGGCAGGTACTGGTCGCCGACCCGACCAATGCCGACGCCATCCATCTGCTGGGGGTGATCCAGCGCACCCGCGGCGATTTTGCCGGGGCCATCGCCATGATTACCAAGGCGTTGGAACTCAATCCCAGCCTGAACACCGCTCACCGCAACCTGGGCAATGCCCTGTCCGATTGCGGCCGCTATGAGGAGGCCGTCGCCCACTACCGCCGTTTCCTGTCCGTGGAACCCGAGGTCGCCGGTGGCTGGGTATCCCTGGGCTCGGCCCTGAAATTCCTGAACCGGCCGCAGGAGACCGAGGAGGCGTACAGCCGCGCCGTCGAACTGGAGCCGACAGTGGAGTCCCATCGCTTTGAACGGGGCCTGGGGCGTCTCCTGTACGGCGACTATGCCGGCGGCTGGGCGGATTGGGAATTTCGCTGGCACCAGCCACAGCTCAAACCGTTGCGGCCGGACCTGGTACAACCCGAATGGCGGGGCGAAGACCTGAACGGCCGTACCATCCTGGTCTATGTGGAGCAGGGTTTCGGCGACGCCTTCCAGTTTTTCCGCTATGTGCCGCTGCTGGCGGAACGGGGTGCCAGGGTCATCCTGGCCCCCCACGTGGAACTGATGCGGGTGCTAAAGCCGCTGGCCTGCTTCGGGGCTCTGTACAAAAGCGGCACCGAGCTGCCCCGCTTCGACCTGCAATGCCCCCTCCTGAGCCTCCCCAGGCACTTCGACACCACCGTCGATACCATTCCCGCCAACGTTCCCTATCTGGAGCCAGAGCCGGAACTGATGGAACTCTGGCACCGCCGCCTTGCCGGGATGGGGGGAGAGGGGCTCAACGTCGGTCTGGTGTGGACCGGCCGAGCGACCCACGGCAACGATCATAACCGCTCGCTACCGCCGGAGGCCCTGGCTCCGATCCTGGCCATACCGGGAGTGAATTTCTTCAGCCTGCAAAACGCACCGCGTCCCGGCCACCTGGACGTTCTGGCCGGCCTGGGCCGGGTTCATGACCTGAGCGCCTACCTGGACGATTTCGCCCAGACGGCGGCGGCCCTGGCCGGCATGGACCTGCTGATTACCGTCGATACCGCCGTGGCACACCTGGCCGGTGCCCTGGGACGACCGATCTGGGTATTCCTGCCGGTCAGCGTGGACTGGAGATGGCTGCTGGGTCGCGACACCAGTCCATGGTATCCGGACTCCCGCCTGTTCCGACGGAGCCCCGATGAGGACTGGCTGGCGGTAAGCCACCGGGTAGCGTCGGCGCTCTCGAACTTTACCCCGGGGCCAAGGCCGACCTACCAACCCTCTGTCTTTGCTGCGAAGGTACCCCCACCCATGAACGACGGCTCGGAGCGACTGCAACAGGCGCTGGTCCGGATCAACGCCAACGATATCCCGGGAGCGCTGCAACTGGCGGAAGCCCTGGTCGCCGAGCGACCGAACGATGCCCAGGCCCTGTATGTCCTGGGCGAGGCCAAGCGTCGAGCGGGAGACCTTGCGGGTGCCTGCGCGCTGCTGTTGCGGGCGGCGGCCCTGGCTCCAGGGGATTCCAACATCGCCTACCGAGGCGCGATGATCTGTGCCGAGGCCGGCAACCGTCCGGAAGCGGCCAGGCTGTTCCGGGCCGTGACCAGCATCGACCCGAAATCGGAAGATGCCTGGTTCAACCTGGGGGTCATCCTGAGCGGTATGGGCAGCAATGCCGAAGCCGCCCAGGCCTTCGCCTCCCTGGTACGTCTCAACCGTGCGCATGGGACCGGGTGGCGGAACCTGGGGGTTCTCCTCTACCATCTCGGACGGCGGGAGGATGCGGAAGGGGCCTTCCGCAACGCCATGCTCATCGATCCGACGGACCTCAATGCCCTGACCAATCTGGCGGCAACCCAGCAGACCCTGGAGCGATTCGCCGCCGCCATCGTCACCACGAAGCGGGCGGTCCGACTGGCTCCGACTCGGCGTGACCTGGTGGACAGCCTCATCACCCTGCTGCGGCAGGAGGATCGTTCGGAAGAGGCGGCCGTCGTGTGCCGCGCCGTTCTCTCGCGGGAACCCAACTCCGCCGATATGTTCAACCAGCTCGGGCTGGTGCTGAGGGATGTAGGCAAGGCCAAGGAGGCCATCGAGGCCCACACCCGCTCCCTGGCTCTGGACCCGGACAATTCCGACTACCTGTCCAATCTGGGCTATGCCCTGCGCCGGGACGACCAGCCGGTTCCGGCCGAAAAATACTTCCGCCGTGCCATCGAGAGGGACGGGAACAACGAACAGGCCCACATCGGCCTGGCTTCCCTGCTGTTCGATGCCGACCGGCCGGAGGAGGCGCAGGCGGTGCTGGACGATTTCGATATCCGCCAGGGGGCGCCGCGGCCTCCGAAACGGAGCGTAGTCATCGCCGTCCTGGATTACTCCCCGGGCTCTCCCTACAACATCAGGACACTGCTGGACGATCTGAAGGACTTCGACGGCGAGGTAATCTGCGTCTTCAACGGCGAAACCCCGTTCCGCGACCTCCATACCCATCCCAGAATCGACAAGTTCAGCTTCAACAAGCACAACGTCGGGGTTTCGCGCGGCTGGAACATCGGCATCAATCAGGCCGAGGGCGAGACCATCTACATTCTGAATGCCGACCTGAAGGTATCACCCTCGGTGCTCTACGACATGGAGCGCCACCTCCAGGAACTGCCGGACGCCCTGTGCGTCGGCGTCTCCGGCGACTGGCTGGATGCGGAAACCGGCAAGGTCGCGAAGACCCTGGCGGAACGGTCGTTCGACGCCCCGGTCCAGGTGGACCAGGTTTCCGGCCATATTTTCGCCCTGCACGCCCGCAGGCTCCATGATGCCGGCATTTCCTTCGATCCCAGGCTTGCCCCCTATCTGTACGAAGAAAACGACCTGGCCATAAAGGCCAGACAGAACGGGTACAAGGTGTACGCCGTGCCGGTTCGCGACTATCGCCACGTCTGGGGTATCAGCCGCCGGGATCGGCGCATCTATTTCTTCGGGCGGCAGGTCAATCGGTTGCGCTGCATGATCGCCAACACCCTCCTGCTGCGCCGGCGCGCCAGACGCCCCCAGCCTTGAAAAAAACAGGCTCGGGAAGCACCACCATGAGACCTTTTCCGAACGCCGTCATTTACATACGGTGCCCACATGCTAAGGTCTCCCATCGTAGGTCGCGGGAGTGTTCGGTCGCGGACGGGGCGTGATGCAAAAGCTGAAAAAAGTGTCGGTTTCGTCCGGCATTAGCTGGGTGGAGGTCCCGGAGGCCGACGTGTACATCCTGTGCGGATGTCCGGCGGACGCCGTGAAGCACCTGATGCGCCGTGGTCTGATCGTGCCTACGGAAGTGGGGGGAGTCCCCTGCGAGACCGGGCCGAACGTGATCCTTCTGTCCGATGTCATGCTTCAGAACGGGGCGTTCTGCAATCTGGGGGAGTTCCCCGTCCTGCAGATGCTCTACCGCCAGGGCATGCTTCTGCCGGGCCATCCCAACAACATCGGGACCAAACCGCTTCTGGTCGGGATGCGGGAACAGGTGGATGTCCAGCTCCGCTACATCTATCGCGGCAACTACGGACTTATCAGCCGCGAGGAGATCATCGAGGCCGGAGTGGGAGAGGCCGAAGCCGACGAACTGATGCGCCTGAAGCTGCGCTTCGCCTTCGGTCGCATCCGGGATTCCCGGGAACTGCTGGACGCCCTCTATCTCGGCAACGATCCGGTCGAGATCCGCAACGGCGTGATGGTCCGGCGCGTCGATCTGAACCTGTTCCAGGTAAGTTATGGCAACGAGAGCGTTACCGTCGATCTCAATCTCCCGGCCGGTGCCTCCTACGAGTTGCCCTATCCCCTGGGCATCCACCAGATGCGACGAGAGTATTTCGCCGTGCTGCACATGGGTGACGGCGACGGCTGGGATGTCAACCGTCCCAGCATGGGCAGCATCGTCATGTTTCAGGAACGGATCTTCCTGGTGGATGCCGGCCCGAATCTCCAGAATCAGCTCTCGTCCCTGGGAATCGGCATCAACGAAATCGACGGCCTGTTCCTGACCCACGCCCACGACGACCACTTCGCCGGTGTGACGACCCTGTTGCGTGCCGATCGACGCATCAAGCTGTATTCCACCCCCCTGGTGCGTGCCTCCGCCGCCAGGAAACTGTCCTCTCTGATGAATATCGACGAGAAGTCGCTGTTCGATTACTTCGACGTCCAGGACCTGATCCAGGGGCAGTGGAACAATATCGCCGGCCTGGAGGTGATGCCCGTCTTCTCGCCGCACCCGGTGGAAACGACGGTTTTCCATTTCCGTGCTCTGTGGGAAGGCGGGTATCGGATGTATGCCCACTTCGCCGACATCGTATCCCTGGACGTGCTGAAAGGAATGGTGACCGACGATCCCGCCGCGCCGGGCGTTTCCCGGGAATTATATGACAGGGTCGTTACCGACTACATGGTCCCTGCCGACGTCAAGAAACTGGATATCGGCGGCGGCCTGATTCACGGGCGCGCGACCGATTTCCGGGACGACACGTCAAAGAAACTTATTCTCGCCCACACCTCCAGACCGCTGCTCACCCAGGAAAAGGAGATTGGTTCCGGTGCCCCGTTCGGGACCATGGATGTTCTGATACGCGGGCATCAGAATTTCACCTGGCGCAATGCCCATGAATGGTTGCGGGTCTACTTTCCGACCACGCCCCTGCACGAGCTATGGCTTCTGCTCAACAATCCCATCGCCACGTACAATCCCGAAGCCATTCTCATGCACGAGAACAAACCGGTGGAGCACATCTACCTGGTGCTGACCGGGATCGTCGAGGCGATTCGTTCCGGCCGACCCACCAATGGCGAGTTGTCGGCCGGCACCTTCCTGGGCGAGATGTCGGCCATAGAGGACTCGCTGGCCCGCAACACCTATCGTACCGCCAGTTTCGTGCAGGCGGTGGTGATCCCCGCGGATCTGTACCGGGCCTTCGTGAAGCGCAACGATCTTCTCGGCAACATCCGCGCCATCCAGGAACGACGGTCTTTCCTGCGCTCCACGTCCCTGTGCGGCGATGGGGTATCCAACACGGTATTGAACCGGCTGGCACAGGAAATGCCGCTGGTATTCTATGAACCGGGCGAAGTTATTGATCCTCAGGGCGAACTGATGCTGGTCCGCTCGGGCCGGGTGGAGCTCAGCCACGGCCGGGAAACAATTGAAAGTCTGGAGGTGGGGGACTTTTTCGGCGAGGCAACGGCGGTGTTTGAAACACCGACCCCGTTCGAAGCCGTGGTACGGGAACCCTCCCATCTCTACGCCCTGCCCGGCAGCCTTCTGCAGCAGGTTCCGGTGCTGCGCTGGAAACTTCTGGAAACCTTCGAGAAACGTATGTTCGCCGCCGCGACTCACCACCGAGCCGGCCATGAGCAGACTGACCTGCACTGGCAGACCCAGTTCAATCTGGACGTTCCGAGTCTCGATGCGCACCACCGTAAGATCCTTGAGTTGACCAACCAGGTCCTCAGGTCGATCACCCATGGCCGCAGCCGCAGCCGAATCGCGGAGGATGTTTCGTCCCTGCTGGATTTCACCCGATTCCACTTCTCCCAAGAAGAGGCCATGTTGCGGGAAGCCAACTGCCAGGACATGGAAAACCATGTCCGACACCATCAGCAATGGCTGAAAGACCTGGAGGACTTGCAGACCCGGTTTGCCGAGGAGGGCCTCCTGCCCGAGGAGAACGTTGTCCAGATGCTCCGGGTTCGTACCGTCGACCATATTCTGGCCGACAAGGATGAGTGCGCTGACCTTCTGAAGGTCAAGCGGGGATCTTGAAGGCCAGCCGGGACTCCCGGTTCTCCCACGGCGATAATGTCTCTGCCAACCGCGAACGCGCCCGTTGACAGGAAAGAAGAAAGGGCGGAGTATTGTGTAAGGAATAGGTGTTTTCATTAGCACTCCATGGTGGGGCATTGGAATTTTGAAAATACTCATTGCCGACGACCACGCTTTGTTTCGTGGTGGCCTTCGCCTTCAGCTTCAGGACTTCGATCCCAAGGCCGAGATTCTGGAAACCGAGGGGTTTGACGGCCTTCTGGTCGTAGCCGAGGCCCAGGCACCAGGGATGGTCATCGCTGATCTGGGCATGCCCGGCAGGCCCTGGCGAGAGGCGCTGGTTCGGTTGCGGGAGATGTTGCCGGAGTGTCTTGTCGTCGTGCTCTCCGCCACCGACGATGACGGTACCGTCCGGGAGGCCATTCGTTTGGGGGCGAACGGCTTCATTTCGAAATCCGACCCTCCGGAGGTCGTGATGGCGTCGTTGCGGCTGGTTTCCTGTGGTGGGGCCTGCGTGCCTCCCAACTCTGCCCGCAGGGTCGATGCGGCGCACGTGCATCCGGTCCGGGATGCCGGGGTTACCTCGCGTCAGAAGGAAGTGCTCGCCCTTATCGCCGAGGGTCTGTCGAACAAGCTGATCGCCCACCGGCTGAAGCTGACCGAGGGCACCGTGAAGCTGCACGTTGCGGCGATCCTGAAATGCCTGGGCAACCCAAACACCAACTAACACTCAGACTCACACACCTACTAATACCCCAACAAATACTTCAACAAATACTGAAACTCCAACTCCAACTAACACCGAAACCTCAACCAACACCCCTACACCAACAAATACTGAGACA